>JBEKPQ010000067.1:0-21421 GCA_049520575.1 Thermodesulfobacteriota bacterium
ATTCCGAAGAAAGGGGACTTCGTTGCCGTTACCTTTGACCCCCAATCCGATCATGAACAAAAGGGGCGCCGTCCTGCTTTGGTCGTGAGCAACACGCTGTTTAATGAAAGAACAGGTATGGCTATGGTGTGTCCTTTAACTACTACAGACCGTAAATACCCTTTTCATGTATCCGTAACCAACGACAAATATCTAACGGGATTTGTCATGGTTGAACAGATCAAATCTATTGATTTTATCGCCCGGAAGACTAAATATATCAGCAAGGCATCGGAAGAAGTGCTTGACACGGTACTCTCCATACTTGACGCTTGTATCTATTAATGGCCCTTTTTCCCTTTATTCCCTTCTATTGGTAAAGTCCAGACCCGCAAAGCCCTATTTTCATCAGAAGATATCCCTTATCCCCTTACCTTCCGCCCTATTTTTCTCCTTGACCGAGGTTTTTTCTTTCCTTATAGTCTTCCCTTAAAAAGTAAGTTCTTCAAATATTAGACTATCCTGAATGGAGGCCTCCCTTGAAAAATCAGACCATCATTTTCGCTGAAACACTCTTTGACGGCAAAACACGTAAAGAGAACTACTCCATTATCGTCGAGGACGACAAAATCGTTGATGTGGTAAACAAAAAGCTAAGGGCCGATTTTTCCGGTGTTGTCACCCCGGCCTTCATTGATGCCCATTCGCATATCGGCATGGTGAGGTTCGGCGAACCCGGAAGCGAAGAAGAAAGCAATGATCATACGGACCAATTTCTGCCCCTCAATAATCCGCTGAACAGCATCTACTTCGATGATCGCGCTTTTACGGAAGCCGTGGATTTCGGCGTGCTCTATAGCTGCATTGTGCCGGGCAGCGGCAATTTGATCGGCGGAAAAGCCATGATTATCCGGAACTTCGCGCCGAACCGTCAGGAGGCGCTCTTTAAAGATTATGGCTATAAAATGGCGCTGGGGTACAATCCGCGCTCCACAAGGGATTGGAAAGGGGCGCGGCCCAATACACGCATGGGCATTTATTCCCTCATAGAAAAGAAGTTTTCCCAGGTCTTGGACAAGCATAAGAAGGCTGAACTGGCCAAGGAGAAGAAACTTAAGGAACTGGAGGCGCGCACCAAGGAAAAGAAATTGGCGCGAAAAGATGTTGACGCGGAAAAGGCCATGATTGACAAGGAACAGGTATTGGAACTCGATACCGAAGACAAGGCCATCCTAGATATTTTGGTGAATAAAAGAACGGTCAAGGTCCATGTTCACAAGGAAGACGATGTTCTCTATCTTATTGAGCTCGCGAAGAAGTACGATCTTATCGTCACAGCCGAGCATCTTTCCGATGTCTTCCACACGGAAATTTTTAATGCGCTGGCTGATAATAATATCCCAGTGGTGTACGGGCCGCTGGGCTCTCTGCCCTACAAAGTGGAGCTCAAAAACGAAAATTACAAGAACGCGGCCCTACTCATGAAATCAAAGGCCTTTTATGGCCTTATGACCGATCATCCGGTGATTATGACACCCCTGTTGCGCGAGAGTCTGAAATACTTCCTGATTGCCGGCATGTCCGAAGAAAAAGCCCTGTCCATTATCACCTATTGCAATGCCAAGATATTGGGGATTGATAATCTTCTTGGCACCATTGAAAAAAACAAACTGGCCAGCTTAACAGTGTGGAATAAAAGCCCGTTTCACCTTTCCGCGCTGCCCAAGGCCGTCATGGCCGAAGGCCTCCTTATAAGGAAATAAAAATAAAAGGGACGTCCCAGTTATTTATATTTCACAGCGTTGCAAAAGGAGTACGAGATTAAATAATGACGACGCAGTAAGAAATCCCTTTGCCTCCGAAAGCTAACCAGCAGCCTGTTTTTTTGCGGGCCGCGTTTTGCCTTTGGTTAAGCGGGAGGCAGGAACCAGCTTAATTTCAAGGCGACAGCCGACGGCTTGAGCATATTTCTTGAGGGTGGTGAGGGATGGCGCGTGTTTGTCGGCTGCCTCCAAACGTGAAACCGCACTTTTGGTCGTTCCCATTAACTCCGCAACGGCTTCCTGTGTTAGGCCGAATCTGGCACGCGCGGAAAGCATCTCCCGGGTAAGGGCGTACTCTTCTTCCAATTCCTCGTAGACTTTCCTGAATCCTTTCCGCTTAAGGTTTTTTTTGAGGAAAGATGTATGGTCATGGGGAACGGGTTGATATTTTAACTCAGTCATTTCTGTACCTCAAACCATCCGGCCATTTTTCTATCTCAGCTTTAACGCGCGGATGGAAATATTCTATCGAATAATTCATGATAAGATGTTAGCAAATTTGCTAACTTTTGTCAAGCATAAAATAATATCCTTTACAAATTAGCCAGTTATATTCTATAATTCTTTTCAGCCTTATTCTTACAAACACCTCAAGATCTTAAGGAGATTCATGGCCCTGATCCATATCTCAAAAGATCCACCTAAGCAAACAGCCGCTGCCTTTGTCTACAACACTCAACTGGTAGCCAAAACTAAAACCATCCCCGGCCACACATGGAACCCTATCGAAAAAAATTGGAGTTTTCCGAATACCGGGAAAACAATGGAGAGGATACTGGAAATAGATACATCCGTCAGCACCCGAAACATTAGCAGGATAAGAAGTCCCCTTAATAATTTGGATTTAAAGAAAAGAAGGGGAAACAAAAATAACCATTAGTCAACGAGAAGCCGGTGGGGCGTCAACTACGGGAAATATTCCAATTTGTAAGTATAGACGCAATGCGTCTCCAAACAAAATAAATAAAATTTTGGGCATGAAAAGGAGAGAGAGTATGAAAATAGAATCGGCCCCATTACATCGTTTGTATAAGCCTGAATCCAATAATTCCAGTTCAATGAGAACATCGATTAAGATTCCAAACTATTTTCGGTTAAGGGTGATGGCGCTAATCTTATACATAACGGCTTCGATTATATTTACCTACGCCTCGGTTGCCCTGGCAGGCGAGTTGGTTCTCAGAGATCGACCGCTTGCCGAAACTGAAAAATTGATGACCATCGATTTATTTAGTGAAGAAAAGATTATGGGGCAGGAAAATGCTCCTATAAAAGTGTTAGAATCTCAAGTTACCATTGGAAAAGAATATATTTCTTTCATCCCTCCCCAAAAGAATAATACCGCCACGATTATAATTCCCGATAGAAATAAAAGAGACCTATATCTAATTCGAATTCCCTTCACGATCCATGAACCTGCTAAAAATAAATACTATCAGAAAGTCAGATTTCAGATTGAACTTGACAATCGAGATGCAATTGCTTTTGATCTTCTTCCAAAAAATGTTAACTCCAAGGAAAATGTAATGAAAAGTTACACAATTTCACCTCAATTCAAATTTAGGGGTATAGAGGGAACCCTTGGAGGAATCACTAATAAGATAAGCTTTGAAAGCCTTCACCCTGTTATATCAGCCTTTGGCGAAGGGGAAAACCTTTTCTACTGGATTTATGAGAGTCAGAAAGAACAGACAATTTCCCCAGGGACAAAATATGCAATTATAATTTTGGATGTTTCGCGAGGGACCAAAACCATAACCGGCAATATCTTTTGTGAAGCACTCATCTCACAAAATATTATTAGCGACTTGCTTCCTAAGAAAGCAAAAACAAACCATTATCCGATCAAATGGAACCTGAATGAGGCCAAACCCTTGCCTCAATAAAGTAGAAAGAAGCCATGTGGAGAAAGCTACAAACATTTGGATAGCGCGGCCATGAGAAGAGTCATTCTGCTTATAATCATCTTTTTTTTATGTGTCAGTTCGTCTTTAGCAGGATTCTTAGATGATGTCTTTAAAGCTGTAGGAGACGGAATCAAACAAGGTATTCAACAAGGGGCAGGCCAAAGTTCTGGCGGTTCTCGCAATACAAAAGGAGGTATGCCACAAAAACAGGCATATGACGAGCAGAGGGGTGTTGAACTATATAACAAAGGAATACATTTACGTGAACGAAGAAAACACCGGGAGGCTATAATTGAGCTTGAGAAGGCAGCAGCAATTGCACGCGTTTACAACAATGCCTTTGGTGAAATGAATTGCCTGTTAATCATAGGTCTGTCTTATGGAGATCTGCATGAACAGAATAAAGCTGTAAGTTATTTCAAAAATGTCTTCCAAATTGCCAGACGGGTAGGTGATAAGGAACGGGAGCATTCCGCCATTTCTATGCTGGTAGTGTCTTATAGAGCAATTGGCGACTATGTCAGTGCAATTAGTTATCATGAGCAAGAACTTTCTCTCGCGAGAGAGAAAGGAAACAAGAAAGAAGAAATTGAAGTGATCGATTCTATAGGAAGAGATTACTTTGCCCGTGGCGACACGATTAAAGCAATGAGCTATATTGAGGAAGGACTTACGCTCTCGCGGGAATCAGGCAATAAACAACTTGAAATGGAACATCTTGATAGTCTCAGTAAACATCATAATTATATGGGCAATGTTTCAAAGGCATTGATTTATATTCAACAGGCTCTAACGCTCTCAAGGGAATTAGGCAGCAATAATAAGGAGGCTGACTATTTACATTCACTTGGAGAAGTTTATTCGCAAATAGGTGACTATAAAAAAGCAATATTTTTGTTTGAAAAGTCATTAAAACTGCAAAGAGAAGCCAAGAATGACTTAGGCGAACTGGTAACTCTTCACGCTCTCGGGCATATTTACGAGGCATTAGGAGACTATCCATCCGCCGTTAAATACTATGAACAGAACCAAAGAGTAGCTCAAAATATGAAATTCAAAATGGACATAGATCCGGGCTATATGGCGATACCGTATTTATTAAATGGAAATATGTCCAGGGCTGAAGAGAAGATCAAGCTCTCAAAGGCTGAATTATATAAATCGTTATACTACTTGCTTAGCGAGCGCCCAAAAGATGCAATAGCAAAATTACCTAAGGATGAGTTGCTTTCGTTTCCAAAGGAGCTGTTCGCCAGCAAGGCTAAAAGCACTCTTTTCGGCACTTACACAATTATGGGGCTTGCATATGAGAAGCTAAAAGATTTAAAAACTGCGCAGTTTTGTTTCAAAATGGCTGTGGATATTATGGAGAGGCAGCGCGAAGAGTTGCAGGAAGAAGACAAGAAACATTTTTTTGGTGCTAAAGATTATCCTCCGCTGGATCGTCTTTCTCCATACGAGGGGCTCATAAGGGTTTCTCTCCCTGAGGATGCATTTGTCTATTCAGAGGCTACGAAGGCAAGAATCCTTTTGGAACAGATGGCAGGCCAACATGAAAAAACAAACTTCAATATTCCTGAAACAGTAAAGTTGGAGGACATTAGTCTTAACAATAGCATCTCGGAACTCTTAAAGAAGCAGGAAATAGCGTTTAAATTGGACGATAAGGAAAACATTACAACATATGAAAAAGAAATAAATAAGCTGAAGGAAAAAAGGAATAGTTTTATAGAACAGCTTTATATAAAGTATCCTGAATACGCAACGATTAGGTACCCTAAACCATTAAAGCTTTCTGAAATAAAGCTTAATCCTGGAGAGGTTCTGATTGAGTATACTGTTTCCGATAATAAAACTTTAGGCTGGCTCGTAAAGAATGGAGCGATAATAAAAACTCTGGTGGTTGATATAAGCCAAAAGAAAATGGGAAGACTCATTGATCAGTATCGAGAAGAGGTTAGTACTCCTGCTGCACTGCAAAAGCCTCATTTTGACTATGAGCAGGGATATAAGCTGTACACGCTTTTGATAAAAGACTTCATGCCTTCGATAGATCCTTATGATAAAATTATCATAATCCCAGATAAAAAACTTGGACTATTACCTTTTGAGGCATTAGTTACAAGAATTCCTGAAAAAGGAAACTCGCCAAAAAACAAGCAGAGTTACTCGCTGCCGGGGATAAAATATTTAGGGGATGATTATGATATCACTTATTACCAGTCAGCAAGCACATTAACAACAGTACGCACTTTAAAGAAAGGCACGAAAACTGAGAGGTCGCTCTTTGTGCTTTCAGACCCCATCTTTGATGTGACCGATTCCAGGCTAAAAAAGCATACGCAAATGGCACTCGAAAAAACAAATTCAAATCTTATGGGCATAGTAGAAGATGCCACTGGCTTGAAGCTGGCGCGGCTTGATAAGACAGCCACTTTAGCAAGCAATCTTCTAAAGCTATTTGCAGGACAAGGTGCAGACCAGCTGACAGGAATCGAGGCCAGTGAAACAAATTTGAAAAGGAAGGATCTTTCAAAATACAGATATCTTGTTCTTGCCACACATGGGCTTTTGGACAATAAGATATCAGGAATTATGGAACCAGCCTTGGTGTTAGGCCAGGTTGGAAACAAGGAAAGCGACGACGGCTTTCTCACTATGAGTGAGATAATGGACTTGCGATTAAATTGCAGTGTCGCAGCACTCACAGCATGTGAGACTGGCTCAGGAAAACTCGTGAACGGTGAAGGCGTTATGGGGTTAGGGCGTGCCTTTCAATATGCCGGTGCAAATTCGGTGCTTGCGAGTCTTTGGAGCGTCGCGGAAGATTCGACAGTTAAGCTTGTAGAAAGATTTTTTTATTACTTGAAGGATGGTAAGAACAAATCAACTGCTCTTCGAATGGCAAGGAATGACATAAGGAAAATAGGATATGACCATCCGTTCTTCTGGGCACCTTTTATATTAATTGGAGAGGGTAAATAAAAAAAGTAGAAGAAGAATAAAAGATAATCCGTTAAAGTATAATTGACTTCTCGGGATTGCAATATGAAGCAAGATCCAATTAACTTTTCACATGAAAAGTCATCGGAATTCATTGAATTCCGTGCTCATCTGATAGATAAACAGCCAATCGAAGTTGTTCAAATATGTCTTTTTGATTCTCCGCCATACTGCTTTGCCGACAACCCCTTCCTCTTCCAGACATTTCGGAAAGAAATATGCGATAAGTTTGAGATTCATCCTCAAAATTTTACAATAGTTGGGAGTGCAAAACTGGGTTTTAGTTTAAATCCTGAAAAAATTGGGCAGCCATTTACCGATGGATCAGATATTGATGTCGTTCTTGTTTCAGAAGAGTTATTTCAGAACCTTTGGGTTCAACTTATTGAATTTCAACGGACTGTCCTTTTTACATTAGATTCAAATATAAGACAGAAGTTTGACTATCTTCAAAAAGTACTTTTTTTCGGAATTATTCGTCTTGATAAACTTTCAAATGATTTTCCTTTCGCCAAGGAATGGTGGGAGTTTTTCAATAAAATATCTACAGATCGCCGTTTTGGTCCGAGAAGAGTCAGAGCAGCAATCTTTAAGACATGGAAACACGCCTCTTTTTATTATGAATATAGTATAAAAAAAATTAAGGAGAAAATATGAAAGCCATAGCCTCAAATCAAACAATTACCTGGTTTTATCAAAGATTTAGGGAAAGCTGTCTAGAACTTAGTCCCGATTTTCAACGAAATCCGGTATGGCAACAACCCCAGAAGGATTACCTAATCGAGACTATATTATTGGAATTACCTGTTCCCGAAATTTATATGGTTAATAGAATAAAGACTTCGGGAGAATCAACCTACATAATTGTTGATGGTCAACAGAGACTAAGGACAATACTTGAATTTGTTAATTTGGAGCTCGTGCTACGAAAGACCCCTTTAAAATATCCATCCATTCATAAATTTTCAGACTTGAGAGATGAGGAGAAACAGCGGTTTTGGCGCTACCCAATCGTTGTGAGAGATTTGGAAGATTCATCAGATGAAGAGATTAGAGGTCTCTTTCAGCGCCTTAATAAATATGCTTTTGTACTAAACGAACAGGAGCTTCGTAATGCTCGATTCAAGGGCGAATTTTTAGAGACAGTTGAAAAAATTGGTCAAAATCCTTTTTGGACAACATCCGGTTTGTTTTCTGCTAACGATATAAGAAGGATGCTCGATTTAGAATACATAAGTATATTACTTACAAGCATGATAGGTGGCATTTATCACCGGAAAGAGAGGCTTGATGAATTTTATGGGATGTATGAATTAGGTTTCGATGAAGCTAACCATTATATCGAGCGGTTTGAGAACAATTTAAATTTTATTGAAATTATTTTACCTGCTATCCGAAAATCGCGTTGGTCCAATAAAGCTGATTTTTTTACATTATTCCTTTGCCTGGACCAAGTAAATTTAGACGTAACTAATCCAGAATTAATTTTAAAGTTTAAAATGGCGCTCCCAGCGTTTGAATTGATGGTTGAAAAGGCCAAAAATGAACCTGAAGAAGTTGAGCAGAAATATAAAGACTATGCCGATGCTGCTACATATGGATCAACCGACAAGGACAGGAGGTTGAAACGATTTAAAATACTAAACGAATATCTTCAGGCAATGGTATTGCAGGAAACAAACCAGGCGTAAAAGGGGACGTATTTTCTACGTAGCATAACTTTTTATCTCTTCATTCCCTTTCATTCGATCTTGTCAAGGTGATGGGTGAGGATTCCAGTTCAAAGGTGGAAATGGGAACGTCCTTGAAAAGAAAAGATGGGGACGTCCCATATTTCCCTTTTCAAAGCATGATCGCAACGAAAATAAACAGAGTGGAGTTGGGGGACGTCCACAAGATAACGCATTGACCAGGATTTCTTTCAATTGATGACTTTGCCCTGTGCCTCGTTTAGTCCGAACAGAAACTACAGGAGCCCTGGACCATATCATGGGGAGAGGGATTAAGCTTGTAAGATATTTAGAGACTTAACTTAAAATGTTATTTGGCTGAAGTTGTAACATCCTTTATTTCCACGCACTCGAAATGTTAAAGAACAACAAAATAGAATCTCGGAAGTTGAAAGAGATTCTTTTGACAGGATTGAAATTTTTTCAGCTTTTGTTATAATTGAAATAAGAACGGAGATTAGGAGGACTCATCATGAGCACCATCGAAGCAACATCCGAGGTCTTTATGACAGCTTTCCGAGCTTTGCCAAAAAAGGCGAGGGAGGCCGTTGTGGGCAAAATGCTAAGTGATAAGGAGTTTCTTGAAGATCTGATAGATACGGTTATTATCGAACAGCGTCGTAAGGCACCATCCAGGACCTTGGACGAATATCTGTCAGACAGGAAGAAAAAGGGCAGATAATGCCTTTTACTGTCCGACTAAAAAGATCGGTTGAAAAAGAGTTAGATGCTCTGCCCGCCAAGATTCATGACAAAATTATAACGACCATTTCTTCCTTAAAAGAGAATCCATTCCCTCGTACCTCTAAAAATCTTCATGGCCGGGAGGGTACCAAAATAAATGAAGAATGAGGGACACTTCCCATATTTTCTTTATCATAGCATGCCCGCAACGGACAGATAACGGAGTGAGATAAGGGCGACGTCCATGAAATAACGAATTGACCAGGATGCCTTTCAATTGATGAGATTGCCCCTGTGCCTCGTTATTTTATTGGTTTAGAAAAAGAAGGTTTAAGAATTAGGACCAATCATTCGACATGGCGGGGAAAGCATTGTGGTGAAAGCTCAGATAGGCTCTATATTTGAAGACATTCTTGAGACCGTACGTGAGCCCTTTTTAGTGTTGGATTCAGACCTGAAGGTTCTTAAGGCCAGCGGGAGTTTTTATCAAATATTCAGAATAACACCCAAGGAAACCTTAGGCCATCTTATCTATGACCTCGGAAACCGGCAATGGGATATTCCCTGGCTTCGGAGGTTGCTTGAAGATATTCTCCCCAAAGACAATAAAATCGACAACTATCAAGTTGAGCATTTCTTTCCAAACATCGGGTATAAAATCATGTTGCTCAATGCCCGCCGTATCATTCAAAAAGATGTCGGTTCTGAGATAATCTTACTGGCCATAGAAGACCTGACCGGACGCAGGCGACAGGAAGGTTTATTAGGGGAGCCTGAGGAGCTCTATCGGCGCCTTTTTGAGACCGCAGGAAGTGGGATATTATTTCTCGATAAAAATAAAGGGAATATAACCTATATTAATCCTGCCTTCAGAAAAATGCTTGGCTATTCGGAAGAGGAGTCCATCGGGAACAAGCTTCAGGATGTGGGTTTCCCTCCTGATCTGTATGCTATTCAAAAGATAAACCATATCTTGAATAAGGACGGCATGATTCATAACGAAGAGGTTTCCATAAAAAACAAGGCCGGGCAAGTTATTTATGCCGATATCTACCTGATCAACAAGACCAGGTTCATTCAATGTAATATCCGCAACGTCACTGAACGCAAAAAAGAGAAGGAGGCGCTCAAGAGATCTGAAGAACGCTTTCGCACGATAGCCGATTTTACCTATAATTGGGAATATTGGCTGGACCCGAATCAAAATTTTCTATACAGTTCCCTTTCCTGCCAACGAATTACCGGCTATCCTCGCGAAGACTTTTTAAAAGATCCAAAACTCTTAAATAAGATCATTCATCCGGACGACCGGGAAATTATGATCAGACATAATCACGAAATATCAGAAAAGGGTGAAGTCCTTCCAATTGATTTCAGAATTATCGACCGAACCGGCCGGGAACATTGGATTGCTCATGTTTGCTATCCTGTTGTTAGTGTCGACGGAAGAACTCTTGGCCAAAGGGCCACCAACCAGGATGTTACCGAGCGAAAGCTGGTCGAAGAGGCTTTAAAGGCCATGTCCTTAGAGGATGACCTGACCGGGCTTTATAATCGCCGAGGATTTTTAGCCTTGGCCGGGCAGGAGTTGAAACTTGCCAACCGTATGAAACGGGGGGCCTATTTACTCTTCAACGACCTGGACGGTTTGAAAGTCATCAATGATAATTTCGGACATCCTCAAGGAGATCAAGCTTTGATCGATACCGCCCGTATCCTGAAGGAGACCTTTCGTGATCCGGATATCCTGGCCCGTATTGGAGGGGATGAGTTTGTAATCCTGGCCATCGAAGCGGCCCCGGAAGCCGGTCCTGAGTTATTATTGGAGAGGTTGAAGAAGAACCTCGATCTTTTTAATGAAAAATCAAACCGTCCCTATCAATTGTCGTTGAGTATGGGCGTTGTCGGCTATGACCCGGAGCACCCGGTTCCTATAGATGACCTTTTGATCCAGGCCGACAACCAAATGTATGAAGAGAAACAGAGGAAAAAGAAATTGAAAAGTGTGTAGTTGAAGAAGGGGTTTTAAGGAATAAAGGGGACGGTTCTCGTTATTTGACAAAGATAGTAAACGATAGCATCTTTAAACCATGCTGAGGGAAACAAGAGACGTTCCTGAAGATGGAATAGATTATAAAGAGAACCGTACCCGTTATTTTGAACAGAAACTACAAGAGCCCTGGACCCTATCATGGGGAGAGGGATTGAACACAGAGAGAAATTTTAGGCATCAAGAACGAAAGGAACTGAAATGAACCCCGCAGCAATCATAATGGCTTTGTTAACATTTTTGTCGACGCTCCTCGGCGGGTTCATCACTTTAAAATTCAAAAAAAATATTTCGATTATTTTTGCTTTTGCAGCAGGAAGCATCTCAACCGTCGCGCTAATGGAAATACTGCCCGAAAGCTTGAACATTGCAAACAAATCCGGAATCCCCGTTAAGTATATCATGGTATCTGTTGTGCTATCCTTCCTATTTTTTATACTTCTGGAGAAGTATTTCTTGGCCCATCCTATTAAGGGGATAGCTTCTGAGGGGCATGTCATGGGGCCCATTGGTGCAGGAAGCCTTATTCTGCTAAGCCTCCTGGATGGCCTCACCATGGGGATAGCCTTTCAGGTGCGTTTCTCCATTGGCATCGTGGTGGCCCTTTCAATAATAATCCATGACCTGCCTGACGGCATCAATACAGTGGCCTTGATGCTCAAGAACGAACAGTCAAAAGAAAAGGCATTGGTCTTTCTTTTTATGGATGGCCTCGCGCCTCTGCTTGGGGTTTTACTCACTTCAGTCATAATATTCCCGCGAAATACCCTGGCCATATTACTGGCGGTTTTTGCCGGCGAGTTCATTTATGTGGGAGCTGCGAGTCTTCTCCCGGAGAGCCAGGAGCACAGTATCCTAAAAATTGCGATAGCGGCAACTTCGGGCTTCCTCTTTATACTCATCATTACGACATTCCTGTAGCAAGGTGCGAAAAATGAGAAACAATAAGAAAGAAAAAGGGGAAAAGAGAAAACCCTTTTCGGCAAAAAAAGATGAGTAATAATACTGCTAACCATGGCATCTACCGGACGGCTTACTGCCGCCGCTGATTTTTACGTTGGAGCGCCTTAAAGGCATTTCGCAGGCATCGGCGGCATTCTTCAGACTTCGAAAGTGCCTTTGAGTCTTTATGGACTATAAAAAGCTGCCACAAAAAGGCGGCATTTGGATTACGATTGGAGAAGCAATGGCATGAACCCCGAGTTGATCACCTTGATTACTGCCGCAATCTTGTGGCTTGGTGCAGAATTGTACCTGATGCTGTGAGACACCTCACGTGGCAAGGGTGGAACCGAGATAGATCGAAGAACAAGGAACTACAATACAATCTCAACAGTGGTAGCGTTGACGCTTACACCATCGGTAAGCTGGATTAAGGCACTACGGTTTGATTCCTATGGAGCCTCGGTAGTGTTCTGGGTAGGGATTGTGGTGATGCTTTTGGGGTTGTTTCTACGCCACTGGGCGATATACGTTCTCGGACAATACTTCAGAACAACGGTGGAAGTGAATAGAGGTCAGAAAGTGGTTCAGAAAGGACCCTATAGGTACATTCGGCATCCCTCGTACAGTGGGATCATTCTGTTTTGCCTCGGATATGGTCTGGTAGCGAAAAACTGGCTCTCGCTGGCAATTGCCGTTTTGCTTCCAACCGCATCGCTTCTCTATAGGATCAAGATTGAGGAAGCAGCACTGGCAAAGGGAATTGGGCCTGACTATGAAGCCTACCAAAAGAAGACAAAGAAGCTGCTTCCCGGAATATGGTAGTAGAATCGCCAGTTTTGAATGAAGGCGCTCCAACAAGTCGTTGGAGCTGACACCTGGAGTGCATGGCAGAACTGCGGCTGCCGTAGACAGGCAATACCGCGTAATTTGGGCTAAGTCAGCGGTGCAGCTCAATTCTATGTTAGCAGAACATTTTTTAAGGAGCATTTCATGGGACTTGTTGAAAAGTTCGTAAAGCAATGCAGAAAACCTTCAGGCCGATTTGGAAAGTTTGTCGGTAGAACGATGAATTTCGGCCATGCTAAAGTAAGACATTGGGGGATTAGTCACATTGTTATTAAGCCAGATGCAACCATTCTTGATATTGGCTGCGGCGGGGGGAAGGCCGTTCAGGAGTTCGCCAGGTCTTGTCCCAACGGAAAAGTTTATGGAATTGATTATTCTGAAGATATGGTTCAATTATCAAAAAAGGTAAATGAGACTCTTATCAAAAAGGGGCTGGTTGAAATAAAGTATGGCGCTGTTTCATCTTTGCCCTTTGCAGACAATATGTTCGATCTTGTGACAGCATTTGAAGCTTATTATTTTTGGCCGAATTTAACAGACGATCTGAAAGAAATTAAGCGCGTTTTAAAACCAGAAGGAACTCTTTTACTTGTCAATGAAGTTTATAACGATGATCAATTTGAAAAACGAAATACCAGATGGGTTAACTTAAGTGATATGCGAATTCATACTCCAAATGAATATAAAGATTTTCTAACTAAAGCGGGATACCATAGTGTTGAAATTGATAACATTCCTCAAAAGAATTGGATTACCGCTATCGCCAAGAAAATTGAGCGCTAAAGTCTTTGGAATCAAATCTTTAATCTTGATAATTCATAACGTTTCTTTAGAAAAAAGGGGTTACTATGAGGAGTGCGCGCCAGCCTAAAGTCAAGAAAAAAGATTTGACCTCATTTTTCGTAGCCAACAGCAGGAAATTTAAGGAGGTTTATCCTTGACCCAAGCTAATGACCCAGCAGCTTTTACCGGCTTTGAGCCGGGAGCAGAACTCTCCAGCGAGCAGATTGAGGCCAAGGCCCAAGAACTGCTGGCCCAGCTCACCTTGGATGAAAAAATCAAGATGATGTATGGCGATGTATCTTTCTGGTCTGGACTGGCGGAAATGATGGGCGGAGGATACGCCAATCATCCGCACAGCGCGGGCGTTATTTCCCGACTGGGTATTCCCGGCATCCATTTTTCGGACGGCCCGCGTGGCGTGGTATTGAAAGGGGCCACCACTTTCCCGGTTGCCATGGCCCGTGGTGCCTCGTGGGATACGGCCCTTGAAGAACGCATCGGGGAAGTCATGGGGCGCGAGTTGCGCGCTCTGGGCGGCAACCTATTCGGCGGGGTCTGTATCAATCTGCTCCGTCATCCGGCCTGGGGTCGCGCTCAGGAAACATATGGCGAGGACTCCTACCATCTGGGTGAGATGGGCGCTTCCCTCACTCGGGGCGTACAAAAGCACGCCATGGCCTGCGTAAAGCACTTTGCGCTCAACTCAATAGAGAATGCCCGTTTTAAGGTCAATGTGCGCATCAGCCCCAGGGCGCTTCATGAGATTTACCTGCCCCATTTTAAACGCGTGGTGGACGAAGGGGTAGCGGCGGTGATGAGCGCCTATAACAGCGTCAATGGGGAATGGTGCGGGCAGAACAAGGTCTTGCTGACCGACATCCTCAAGAAGCAGTGGGGTTTTGCGGGATACGTGGTTACCGACTGGGTTTTTGGCCTGCGAGACGCTCAAAAAGCGGCCCTGGCCGGGCAAGATTTAGAAATGCCTTTTCGCATGCACTATCACCAGCACCTGAAACGGTTGGTTGAGAACGGTCAAGTCCCGCCGGAGCGAGTTGATGATGCCGTATTACGCATGTTGCGACAACAACTGCGCTTGATCCGACCAAATGGCTACGATCCGGCGTTGGCAGGCAGCCCAAGTCACCGCGCGCTGGCGCGAGAAGCGGCGGAAAAGTCCATCGTGCTATTGCAAAACAAGGGCGGCCTGCTCCCACTGCAGGATTTGAAGAAAATAGCCGTGATTGGCCGTTTGGCTGACACGCCCAACACCGGCGACAGCGGTTCCAGCAACACCCGCCCCGCGTACGTGGTAACCCCGCTTGCCGGGATTCAGGCTGCGCTCAAGGGTCAGGCAGACGTGCTGCACGACGACGGCAGCGATCTTGAGCGGGCCACGGCCACAGCCCGGTCCGCCGATGCCGTCGTGCTGGTGGTGGGCTACACTCATAACGACGAAGGCGAGTTTCTTGATCCTAACACGATGCAAGACCTGGCTTCGCTTTTCCCCCTTCCTACGCCGGAGGAAGCGCCTATTGCCCAAGCGTTCATTCAAGGCATGGCCGAACAATCGGCCGATGTATCCTTCCCCAGCGGCGACCGTGACCGGCTCACCCTGAACCCTGAAGATGAAGAGTTGATTAAGGCCATTGCTGCTGTGAATCCACAGACCATTGTCGCGGTAATGGGCGGCAGTAGCGTGCTGATGGAATCCTGGCGCTTGCGAGTGTCTGCCATTCTAATGCTCTGGTACCCCGGAATGGAGGGCGGCCACGCCCTGGCCGATATCCTGCTGGGTCGGGTCAACCCAAGCGGCAAGCTCCCGTTCGTCATTCCTAAACAGGCTGGGGACCTGCCCTTCTTTGACAAGAATACAACTGAAATTGAATACGACCTGTGGCACGGTTACCGCAAGCTTGAGCGCGATGGCAACAAACCGGCTTTCCCCTTTGGTTTTGGCCTCAGCTACACCAACTACCGCTACGCCAACTTGAAACTCGAACAAAACGAACTCGGCCCGTCAGAAATCTTGAAGTTGAGTCTGGATGTCTCCAATATCGGAGCACACGCCGGGGAGGAAGTGGTGCAGCTCTACGCTTCGCCCATTGGATCAGCGATGGAGCGGGCGCCCAAAGAACTCAAAGCGTTCACCCGAATTGCCCTGCAGCCCGGTGAAACCAAGGCTGTACCATTCAGTGTGCCAATCTCCCGGCTGGCTTACTATGATGAAACTCTGGCAGATTTTGTTGTTGAACCGCTCGAATATGAGCTCTTTGTCGGAGCGCATTCTTTGGATCAACAGGCTTTGAAAGCTCGTTTTATAGTCCGCAGCGACTAACCATAACACAGGGGATATAGGGACGTCCCTTATTTCCCTAAATTTGGAAGAAAAAGCACAGAAGAATGAAAATGATCGCTACCTCACTTAAACAACGGGTCTGTGACTTCGCCGACAAGCATCGGCAATTGACCGAAGAAATAACAACGGTAAAGCTCGATGAATCCAAGTGGACTTTAAAGGAAATTATCGGTCATTTGATTGATTCGGCCTCCAATAATCACCAGCGAATTACCCGGTTACAACTGGCCAACGAATTGCATTTCCCGTCTTATGAAAATGAAAAATGGCTGGCAATAGAAAAATGGAACCTGCTCGGGTGGCAGGAAATTTTGAACTTATTCGAATATTATAATCGTTACTTGTCCCATCTGATTGAAAATGTGAATCCGGATTGTTTAAAAAACCGTTGGTTGGGAGGCGATCGGTTTGGCGAAAGAATTTTTTCTCTGGAAGAATTGCTGACAGATTATCTGAGGCATTTCAAAGAACATCTGGAGCACTTTGAGACCAGATTGAAAGAAATCCAAAAAAATAATTGAATCTCCAACAGGTCAACATAGGGTCAGACAAGACCGGATGAATTTCTGAAAGGAATTGGAGTTGAGCAATACCTGTATTGATGAAAAAGAGCTGTTAACGGTTGTGCAGGATTTGATACGCATTGAATCCATTAATCCTGAACTGGCCGGTATGGGAAACGGTGAGTACCTGATTGCCGAACACCTAGGAAATTATTTAACCAAGATGGGTCTGGAGGTCCATTATCAGGAAATAAAACCGAAGCGAGTCAATGTGATCGGTGTGCTCAAGGGCAGCGGTGAAGGAAGATCCATCATGCTGAATGGGCACACGGACACCGTCGGCATATCCGGGATGGCTATCGAGCCCTTAAACCCTGTATTTAAAGACGGCAAAGTCTATGGCCGAGGCAGCTTTGACATGAAAAGCGGCTTAGGGGCCATGCTGATCGCCGTTAAATCCATTATGGATGCGGGCCTGAAACCCAAAGGAGATGTGATTCTGGCCTTTGTAGCCGATGAGGAATACCGGAGTATTGGAACGGATTTATTGATTAAGGACTTCTCTGCCGACGCCGCCATCATCTGTGAACCGACCAATTTAAAGGTTTGTATCGCCCATAAGGGTTTCGCCTGGATTAAAGTTGAGGTTTTCGGCAAGGCCGCCCACGGAAGCCGGCCGGATAAAGGCATTGATGCCGTTGTCAAGGCCGGAAAGTTTTTAAACCGGATAGAAAATCTCGGGAATAACATTCTGGTGCAAAAAAAACATCCCTTGCTGGGTTCACCCTCCATCCATGCCTCCCTGATCAAGGGAGGAACCGAACTCAGCACTTATCCTGATTATTGCCTGATTGAATTGGAGAGAAGAACCATACCGGGAGAATCCGTTGAAACAGTGGAAGAAGAAATGAGAACCCTGATCGAAAATATCGGTTCGGAAGATGACCAATTTAAGGCCAAATTCGAGGTTTCTTTTTACCGGCCTCCCCTCGAAGTATCCCAGGATCATTTGATAGTCAGCGCATTGAGTAAGGCTTATTCCAAAATCGTAAAGCAAGCCCCGGAATTTATCGGGGTGAGCGGATGGATGGATTCGGCCATCATGACGGCAGCAGGCATCCCGACGGTAATTATCGGTCCCGGTGGCGAGGGATTTCATGCCGCCACCGAATACGTGGATTTCGAGTCGGCCATAACCCTAACAAAAATATTGATTGATACCATTATAGAATTTTGCGGAGTTTCATAAATGGGCAATATCTTTTCAGATCGGATTTCCGATGTCCCCAGGTCGTTTATCAGAGAAATTTTGAAGTTTACCATAGACGAATCCGTTATTTCCTTTGCCGGCGGATTGCCGAGCCGGGATCTGTTTCCTTTGGAGGAAATAAAGGCGGCCACCCAAAAGGTGCTGGAAACCGCCGGTAAGGATGCGCTCCAGTACAGTACGTCTGAAGGCTTTGAAGAATTACGGGAATGGATTGTTAACCGGTATAAGTCAAAACATATTACGGTCCATGCCGATAATGTCCTGATTACCACCGGCTCCCAGCAGGGGCTCGATCTTCTCGGCAAGACCTTTCTCAACGAGGGAGACAATGTCGTTATCGAGGAACCGGGGTACCTTGGCGCCATTCAGGCCTTTTCCATTTACCGGGCCACGTTTTTCCCGATACCGGTGACCCCGGCGGGGATGGTCACCGATCTGCTTGAGCAGACAACAACCCATCACCTTATCAAGTTAATGTATGGCGTTCCGAACTTTCAAAATCCTTCCGGGATCAGTTATTCAGAGGAGAATCGCAAGGAAATTGCCCGTATATTGAAAGACAAAAAAACGATCCTTATTGAAGACGATCCTTATGGAGAGCTGCGGTTTTTAGGAAAAAACAAACCCTCTTTCTACCAACTCATTCCGGAAAATACGGTCTTGTTGGGATCTTTTTCCAAGATTGTCGTGCCGTCTTTCAGGATCGGATGGATTGTGGCCAAGGACGAAATTATGGAGAAGCTTATCGTTGCCAAACAGGCTTCCGACCTCCACACCAACTATTTCGGCCAGAGAATCATTATGCAATATTTGAAGGATAACGATATCAATGAACATATCGCCAAAATCAGGCAGGCCTATGGAAGGCAAAGAGAAGCCATGGTGTCGGCTATAAGGGAACATTTTCCGAAGGAAACACAGTATACCCAACCGGAAGGAGGGATGTTCCTCTGGATTACCCTGCCGGAAGGGTTATCGGCCATGGCGGTCTTTAACGAAGCGGTCAAACGGAAGGTAGCCTTTGTGCCCGGCGACCCTTTCTATGTCAATAAAACAGAGGTCAATACCTTGCGATTAAATTTCTCTAGCGTCGATGAAGAAACCATACGGATAGGCATAGAACGATTGGGAGAGGTGTTAAAGGATATGATGTATTGAGACCTGAATTCCGGCTTCCGCCGGAATGACGTCTCGCGACTTTTGTGAAAAGCTATTTTGAAAAATAAATTTATGGACACTACTTCAGACCTCAAAACTTTTGCCAGAAGTCTTGGCGCTGATTTGATCGGAGTGGCCGATCTGGACCCGCTTCGAAAAGGACTGCCCCTTTTCCCCGAAAACCTGATAGAATCTTATTGCTATGGCCTATCTATCGGGGTTCGCTTAAAAGATGAAGTCATCGAGGATATTGAGGATGGGCCGACACCTGAATATGCCCAACACTATAGAGATGTCAATGCAGCGCTGGACACAATTTCCGCTCAGGTTGTCCAATGGGTCAAGGAAAAAGGATTTCGGGTGAAGGCCATCCCGGCCGCTGAAACAGTGAATGAAATCTCCCTCCTGGGCAGTATCTCCCATAAGGCTGTGGCCAGGATGGCCGGATTGGGGTGGCAGGGAAAGAGCCTTCTGTTGATCAATCCAGAATACGGCCCGAGGGTCAGGCTGGTTACCGTTTTAACCGACATGCCTCTGACCCCGGACCGGCCGATAGAAAACCGATGCGGCAAATGCCTGGAATGTGTCAAGGCCTGTCCAGCCTCGGCCATAAAAAATACCTCGACCGACAGTTTTTATGAATCCAGGGAGGCCGCTTTGGATTTAGAAAAATGTAACCAAAAATTGATCGAATTTAAAAATCTTCCCGATATCGGCACACGGATCTGTGGAGTTTGCATTCGAGTATGCCCTTATGGTAAAAAGAAAATAACTTAAAGACAAAGAGTTCGAAAATTAGCTTTCAACAATTCAATGAGTTACTTTAAGGAATGAAAAACCATGACGCTTCGCATTGCCTTGGCCCAAATCAATGCCACCGTTGGGGATTTGTCCGGCAACCGCAACAAAATCATGGAAGGCCTGGAAAAGGCCCGCCAGACTGGGGTTCAGGTGGTGGCCTTTCCGGAACTGGCCGTCACCGGCTACCCGCCGGAAGACCTTCTGCTTAAACCGGACTTTGTGGAATCGGCCCAGGGAATCCTGCTGGAACTGGTCCCGGCCACCAAAGGACTGGTGGCCGTTATCGGCTGTCTATGGATGGAGGATGACCTTTATAACGGGGCGGCCGTGTTGGCCGATGGCCAGGTCATAGGGTTTTATGCCAAACATTTTCTGCCCAACTATGGGGTCTTTGATGAGAATCGGTATTTCCAGGCCGGCAAAAAAAACCCGGTTTTCCGTTTTGATAAAACCCCGATCGGGATCAGTATCTGTGAGGACATCTGGTACCCTAACGGTCCTCCTCAATCACAAGCTGATCAAGGAGGAGCCCAAATACTGATCAATATTTCCTCTTCTCCTTATGATCTTGGGAAGGGCCTGGACCGGGAGAGGATGCTCTCAACACGAGCGGCTGATAATCGCGCCTATTTAGCCTACTGCAACCTGGTAGGCGGCCAGGACGAGCTGATCTTTGACGGCCAGAGCATGATCTTTGATCCTCAAGGAGAAATGATCGCCCGTGCCGGTCAGTTTGTCGAAGATTTTTTGGTCGCCGATCTGGATCTGAAGGAAGTTTTACGCTGGCGACTTTTTGATCCCCGCCGGCGCAAACAGGTTAAAGACGAAGAGCTGGGTATTCAGGAAATAAAAATCCCCAAAATCCAAGCCCCCAAAAAAGCAAAACCGGTTTCTCTTCAAAAGACAGCACCCCTTTCACTAGAGGCCGAAGTCTATCAGGCCCTGGTGCTCGGCACCGGAGACTATTGCCGGAAAAACGGGTTTGGAAAAGTGGTGGTCGGCCTTTCCGGTGGTATTGACAGCTCCTTGACCGCTGCTGTCGCCGCTGATGCCCTGGGCGCTGACCAGGTTTACGGCATTGCCATGCCTACCCGCTATTCTTCCGATCACAGCCTGGAGGATGCCGAACTGTTGTCCAGAAATTTGGGGATCCATTTTTTGAATATTCCTATTGAAAAAGTTTTTCAATCCTACCTGGAAATCTTGAAACCCCATTTCAAAGAGGTGTCTGAAGACCTGACTGAAGAGAACCTCCAGCCCAGGATCCGGGGGACCTTGCTCATGGCCCTGTCCAACAAATTCGGCTGGCTGGTTTTGACCACGGGCAACAAAAGCGAAGTGGGTGTGGGCTATTCCACGCTTTATGGAGACACGGCCGGTGGGTTTGCGGTATTGAAGGATGTGCCCAAAACCTTGGTTTATGCTTTGTGCCGTTATCTCAATCAACGTCAGGAAAGGGAGCTTATTCCTCAAAGAGTTTTGGAAAAGCCCCCTTCGGCCGAACTGCGTCCCGATCAAAAAGATTCGGATTCCCTGCCTCTTTATGAACAGTTGGATCCTATCCTGACGGCCTATGTGGAGGA
>JBEKPQ010000068.1:0-21144 GCA_049520575.1 Thermodesulfobacteriota bacterium
AATTTGTTAACCCTTTTGTTTTTTTTAACCCCCATCCTTTATCCCCTTGCCCAGGTGCCGGCCCCTTTTAATAAATGGGTGAAGCTTGTTCCCATGACCCAAATCACCTTGTCCTATCAGGACATTTTTTTTTATAACCGAAACCCGGACCTGCGCCTTCTCCTGGCCTTTTTGGTCGTTTCACTCATTCTCTTAGGGATCGGCATGTTCTTTTTTGAACGTTATAAAGAAACCTTTGCCGAGAAGGTATAACCATCTATGCCCCCAGCCGTTGTCTTAAAAGGGATATCCAAAGGATTTAAACAAACCACCCTGCGCCGGGATTATCTTACCTTGAAATCCCTGCTCCTGAATCCTTTTTCCAAAAGGGGCAGGTTCAAAGAAGAAACCAGGGTTGTTTTTCAAAATCTGGATCTCGAAATTCCCCAGGGGATCAGCCTGGGGGTCATCGGTCGGAACGGATCCGGAAAAAGTACGCTTCTCAAGGTCATGACCGGGATTTATAAACCGGATTCCGGGACGGTTCGGATGAACGGGCGTGTTTCATCCCTGATCGAATTGGGAGCGGGATTTCATCCGGAATTCACCGGCCGGGAAAATGTTTTTATTAACGGGACCATTCTGGGATTAAACCGTAAGGAAATAGAAAAACGGTTTGACCGAATCGTTCGCTTTGCCGAATTGGAATCCTTTATTGATTTTCCGGTCCGGACCTATTCCTCGGGTATGTATGTGCGGTTAGGGTTTTCGGTGGCCGTCAATGTGGACCCGGATATTTTGCTGGTGGATGAAGTCCTGGCCGTGGGGGATGAATCCTTTTCCAGAAAATGTATCGATCGGATGACGACCTTTAAGAAGACCGGGAAGACGATTGTCCTGGTGACCCATGACCTACCTACCGTGGAACGGTTTTGTGATCAGGCCTTATGGCTGGACTCGGGATGTATCCGGGCCCAGGGTGACCCCCGTCAGGTGATAGACGCTTACCGGCAGGAAGTGGCCCGAAGGGATGATGAACGTTATAAAGAAGAACAAGCCCAGGCGTCCTTAAGCGAGGCGGAAAGAACTATTTCCAGAGATCGGTGGGGGAATGGGGACATCGAAATTACCCGGACCCGGATATTGGACAGCCAAGGCCGGGACAGACACGTCTTTCAGGATGGAGAAGACATACTCATAGAAATGCATTTTCAGGTTCATCGCTCCACCCCGGATGTCATTTTCGGTATAGCCGTTTTTGATGACAAAGGGGCCTGCTGCTATGGAACCAACACCGACCTGGATGAAATGGTGCTTCCGCCCCTTCAAGAAACCGGTCGGATTAGGATGAAGCTTGAGCAGGTGCACTTGATAGAAGGGACCTATTTGCTGGATGTGGCGGTTCATGCCAAGGACGGCCATTGTTACGATTATCAGAGTGGAGGTATTTCCTTTGCCGTCCGCTCGGTCAAAAAAGATGCCGGGATCTATCGAATCCCCCATCGCTGGATTGTTGAATAAAAAATCAGGATACAAGATACAAGATGCAAGATAGGGGGAGAAAGGCTTAGATTTTAATTTTAATCAGACATCCTGAATCGTGCATCCGGCATCTTGTGTATTAGAAAGCAGGACGGTCATGGAACCTATCAAACCAGCTAAGGGAAAAGTGGACGTTGACCATATCATGGAGAACGTCCGACACCGGATTGAGGAGAAAAAGCAAAGCGGCAGATATTCTCCTGAGGATTTGGAAAAAATTGAACGAATGACCCTTCAGATCCAATCAGAAGATTCAGATTCTCAAGAAGGGGATATTCAATATCGTTTATCCCAGATTAATTATCTGTGCGACACCCGAAGACCTCCGGAAATCACTTCACATCGCAGGATCCTGGGACCTGTAGTTACCGGATTCAAAAAAGCCCTTCGCAAACTTACCGAACCTTATATTCAGATGGTGCTCAAACGCCAGGTGGAATTTAATGTGGAACTGGTGCGTTTGTTAAATCAAATGGCCTTGGATTTTCGTTTTCACTGGTCTGCCCTGGAAAAGCAACTAGCCCTTTTGGAAAAAAAGGGGGAACAGACGATCCAATCCTTAGAAGCCATCCCGCAGGAACTTAAGGCCCAAAAAAATTTATTTGAAGATGTATTGTCCAGAATTAAAGACATGAAAAACCCATCGGTTGGAATAGACAGCCGACTGAATGATTTAAAATCAATGGTGAGAGAGCCTGAATATGTGCGTTTTGAAGACCTGCATCGGGGCAGCGAAGAAGCCGTCAAGTGGAAGCAGAAGAATTATCTGCCTTATTTCCAAGAAAAAGGGCCTGTTCTGGATATCGGCTGCGGCCGGGGGGAATTTTTAGAACTCTTAAAGGAGGCTCAAATCCCGGCCTCAGGAGTGGATACCAATCAGGAAATGGTCCGCCAATGCCGGGCCAAAGGTCTGGAGGCAGTTCACAATGACGGATTGGTCTATTTAAAGGGTTTGTCGGATCAAAGTTTAGGCGGGATATTTTTGTCCCAGGTTATTGAACACCTGGATCCTGAAACACTCCGGGAATTGGTCAGGGTCGGTTTTGCCAAACTGCGTCCTGGAGGACTCCTTCTGGCTGAGACGATTAATCCCCAATGTCTGACCACCTTCAGCGGGGCCTTCTATCTGGATCTCTCCCATAAAAATCCGATCCATCCCGAGGCGGTCCGCTATCTCTGGGAATCTATCGGATTTCGCCAGGTGGAACTTCTCTATGTTTCTCCTTTTCCCGAGGGAATGAAACTCAAAGAAATGGTTCGCCGGGAGGATGATTCCTATGAGGATGAACTGGCCCGGGTCTTAAATGAAAATGTCCGAGGTCTCAATGCCCTGTTGTATGGATTTCAGGATTATGCGGTGTTAGGATATAAATAGACAGGAGGCATAAGGCAAAAGGTTTTAGGCAATAGGTGCAAAAAAAAATACTTATGGCTAGTGACTCCCACCTCACATTAACAAAACAATCAAAATAGACCAAACAGACCAGAAGAATCGAAATGAAAATCGCTTTTATCTGCCCCTGGTATGGGCCGGATATCCCTGGAGGGGCTGAAGCCGAGTGCCGGAGAACCATAGAGAACCTCCATCAGCGGGGAATTCCGGTGGAGGTCTGGACGACCTGCGTCAAGGACTTTGAGGGAGACTGGTCGCGAAATTATTATCCGGTCGGAGAGACCCAAGTCAACGGGGTATTGGTCACAAGGTTCCCGGTCAGCCCGCGAAACGGGGAACTTTTCAGTGCTCTGAATCGGCGTATCATGACGGGAGAGAAACTTTCCCGCCAGGAGGAAGACCTCTTCTTCCAACACATGATCAACAGCCCCTTGCTCTATCAGCACATCCGACGTCACGGCGTTGAAACTCTTTTATTTTTTATCCCTTACCTTTTCAGTACCACTTACTATGGGGCAAGGATATTACCGAATCGTTCTTTTATTATCCCCTGCCTTCATGATGAAGGTTATGCCCATCTCGAAATCCTGGGAGAATTATTTCACCAGGTGCGGGGCATGATTTTTCATACCCGGTTTGAGATGAATCTGGGTCGGAGTTTATATGGTTTAACTGAGACACAAACCCATCTTTTCGGCGAAGGGATTGATACGGAGATAAGTTCCGATCCCGAAAGATTTCACCAAAAGTTTCAAATCAAAGATCCTTACCTGCTATATGCCGGCAGAAGGGATGCCGGGAAAAACACCCCTTTGTTGATGAATTATTTTGCCCTGTTTAAAAAACGCAACCCTTCCAATCTGAAACTTCTTTTAATCGGCAATCTGCCGGTACAAATCCCCGTCGACGGTCAAGAGGACATATTGGATCTGGGCTTTGTCTCCAGACAGGACAAATATGATGCCTATGGCGGGGCCGAGGTTTTTTGTCAGCCTTCGGTGATGGAAAGTTTTTCCATTGTCATCATGGAAGCCTGGCTGTGCGGGATACCGGTCCTGGTCAACGCCCATTGTCCGGTAACCGTAGAACACTGCCAAAACAGTCAGGGGGGAATGTTTTTTAAAGATTACCTGGAGTTTGAAGGATGCCTGCAGGAAATGAGAGAAAACCCGGAGTTGGCCAAGGCCATGGCCCGAAACGGAAAGGAATATGTTCTCTCTCATTTTCATTGGGATTTGATCAGCGACCGGTATATCCAATTGATCGGGAAAACCTGGCAGGACCTGGAAGGCAGCGGGGAATCCGAGCAGAAGGAGAAACCCATGAAAAGCCGTCAAAGGCTGTCTGAAATCTCTATTCACCAAATGCTTCCCGATTTCAGTTACGGCGATGCTATCGGCAACGATGTCCTGGGCATCCAGAAGGCCCTGAGAGATTGGGGTTATGACTCTGAAATTTACGCCCAGCATGTCCATTCCAGATTAACCGGCACGGCCCGCCCTTTTCAAGAATATCAGGAAATCGGCGCTTCCCATAAAATCTTGATCTTTCATTTCTCCATCGGCTCTGAGCTTTCGGAGTTTGTCAAACGGCTCCCGGATCGAAAAGTCCTGATTTATCACAATATCACCCCTCCTCACTTCTTCAAAGGGATCAATGCCGAAGTGGAAAGGCGCTGCGCCTGGGGCTATGAAGAATTAAAAAAACTGGCTCCTTATTTTGACCTGGGCTTGGGGGTATCCGATTTCAACCGTCAGGACCTGGAACGGGCGGGATTTCGGAAGACCGGTGTCTTGCCTATTTTTTTGGATTTCAAAAATTATCATCTGGCCCAAGAAGTGCCTCTTAAAAAAAGTCTTCAGGACGGCAAGGTCAATATCCTTCATGTAGGCCGGCTGGTTCCTCAGAAAAAGATCGAAGACCTGGTCAAGGTTTTTTACCTGTTTCAGAAACGCCTTCTTCCCGAAAGCCGTTTGATTTTAGTCGGCGCTGACAGCGGGGTCCGCAATTACAGCCGGGCCGTCAAGAGGATGGTTGAAGAGTTGGAGTTAACTGAAAAAGTCCTGTTTGCCGGATTCGCCTCTTTTCGGGAACTCATCACCTATTATGCTGCCTCTCATCTCTATCTTTGTTTGAGTGAGCATGAAGGGTTTTGCGTCCCCCTGGTGGAAAGCATGTTTTTTGGTTTGCCGGTGATTGCTTATCTAACCGGCGGTATCCCGGAAACTTTGGGGGGAGCCGGCTTGGGCATTGCCGATAAAAACTTCGAAGCCATTGCTGAACTGATGGCCCTGGTCCTGGAGGATCAGGACCTTCGAGAAAATATTATTGCCCGTCAAAAGGAAAGGCTTAAAGATCTTTCCCTGGAAAAAAACGAGGAACGGCTGCAGGCCCATCTGGCCCCGTTTTTGGAGGGCCGGTGAATCGATTCAAGGGACACTTGGCGAAACTCAATTGGACTTATATGGTGAACAGCCTGATGACCAGCGGCCACACCGGAAATCAGTTTATCCGTTTCGCTCTGGTGGGCAGCAGCGGGGTCCTGGTTAATCTGGCTGTTTATTCGGGTTCTATTTATTTGCTTCATGTCCACTATCTGCTTTCAGCCACCTTTTCTTTTCTAATTGCCATGTCCAGTAATTTTTTCCTGAACCTCCGCTGGACTTTTAAAACTCACAACCAGGGAATCAAGGCCATCCGCGACCAGTATCTGAAATATGTCCTGGTCACCTTGATTAGTTATATAATTAACATAGTTGTTTTGTGGATTCTGGTCGATTTCTGGACTTGGCACAAGGTCCTGGCCCAATTGGTAGCCATTGCTATAACCACCTTGAGCAACTTCTTAGGCAGCAAGCTCTGGGCCTTTAAGTTGAATTCTAATCAAAACCTGCAAGTTTAGCCGGATTTCGATAATATTCGTAGGACAGCAAGATGTCCTCTTTAAGTGTTGTTCCTGTGGATAACTCTGGCAAGGACTCTAAGGGGAAAAAGGATTTCGATAAGAACTTGCTTTTTGATGGAAAGATTTATAAGGAAAGAAAAAGGCAGGGTCAAGGATAAAAATAGGGCGAAAGGCACGGGGACAGAGTGCGTCTTCTGAAAAAAACGGAACTATACAGGGATGGAATTTAAAAATAGAAAGTGATAAGGGGGAAAGAAGAGGTGGACTACCAAAAATTGGAGAAACTACTCCCTTTATATCCCGATCTTCCTTTATTTCAAACGGAGGAGTGATCTGCAGAAGCCCCGAAATCTTGGTCAACTGCTTCCCCATAGAAAGGAATCTAGGAATCCGATGAGTCTATCTGAAATTTGAGAGATTTGGGTTTGGGTGGGGGTCTCTGGTTGGTTTGCCAAAAGCCCAGGTGCCCGAATAAAGCCTGCAATGCTGACAACCTTCAACAATCCCTTACCCCTTCATTTCTCCAGGCGAACAGGCGAGGCCCCCATAGGATTTTAGAAGTGTATGCTTATGGCGTAAGTCAGCGCCGATATCACGGCCGCGAATGGAATAGTCAAAATCCAAGCCCAGGCGATCTTGCCGGCCAATCCCCAGCGTACTGCGGTCAATCGTCTTAAAGATCCTACACCCATGATCGATCCGGTTATGGTATGGGTAGTACTGACCGGGATTCCTAAAGCGGAAGCAAAATAAATGCTGATGGCTGCTGCGGATTCTGCGCAAAAACCATCAACCGGCCTAAGCTTGGTAACTTTATGTCCCATGGTTTTTACAATCCGCCATCCCCCGCCCATGACGCCGAGGGCTATGGCCGTGTTACAGGCCACCCTAACCCAGATAGGGACATAAAATTGAGGCCCAAGTAACCCGGCGCTGTAAAGAAGTCCGGCAATAATGCCCATGGTTTTCTGGGCGTCATTGCCGCCATGTCCAAGGCTATAGAGCGCAGCGGAAACAAGCTGCCCTTTCCTGAACCAGTGATCAACTTGGGACGGAGATTTTTTTTGAAATATTCGGTAAACAACTATACCAAATAGAAGACCAAGCAATAGCCCCATAACCGGAGAGATAAATATAAAGGCTATTATCGGTAGAATTCCCTTCCAGATAAGGGAAGAAGCGCCTGCCTTCACCACGGCCGCTCCTATCATTCCTCCCATTAGCGCATGGGAAGAACTTGTCGGGAGCCCCACATACCAGGTCATCAGGTCCCAGGCACAGGCGCCGATAAGGGTCGCAAAAATGACTTGCGAATCTATAACCGAAATATCGACAATTCCCTTACCGATAGTGCCGGCCACATGCAAATTAAAGACAAGAATGGCGATAAAATTAAAAAACGCCGCCCAGATGACGGCCTGCCGGGGCGACAGGACCCTGGTCGAGACAACGGTGGCTATAGAGTTTGCGGAATCATGAAATCCATTCAAAAAATCAAAGGCCAGTGCCAGGGCGATTAGAGATATTATCCCCCAATCCATCATTAACCCTGTTTAATCAGGATAGCCGCAACGATATTGGCCACATCTTCGCATTTATCCAGCACGATTTCAGCATCCATGAAAATATCCTTCCATTTAATGACCTCAAGAGGGTCGGGGCTATTTTGAAAAAGTTTGCTGAGAACCGCATCCCTCAATTGATCGCCGTGGTTTTCTAAGGTATTGACCTCGATGCAGCAGGTTGAAATATTCTTGGTCTGTTTGAGATCACGCAAACCTCTTACCGCGTTTGAAAGACAGTCAACGGATTTTTCGATAAGCTCCGAAAATCTGATCAGGTCTTCATTGATGGTATTGTTAAGGTTGTAGAGGCGTAAACGATTGTTCATGGCGTGTATGATGTCCACCACACTGTCAAATTCATGAGCCAAAGAGTAGATGTCTTCCCGGTCAAAGGGTGTAATAAAGGTCCTGTTCAGTTTGTCAATGATCTCATGGGTTGTTTCATCACAACGTTCTTCAATACTATGCATTTTCTTGTTCGCTATGTCGTCAAAGGTGCCTGTTATCGCATATTCCTTAAAGCATCGGGCCGCTTCGACAGCATCAATAGACATCCTGTCAAACAGGTCAAAAAACTGGTATTCTTTTGGAAGTAGACTGAATTTCATTACTTTTTCCTTATTTAAAAAAGGTAGGATTATAAGAAAGTTATAAAATGCCCTTTTCCTGAATGGAGTATAGAAAATTTCAACTGGTGTGGCAAGGATAAATTTGAATAAAGGCCATTTTTTGGGGGATGTATTTTTGACTCAGAAAACTTTATTCCTTAACTCCAAATTTGATTCTAACCATAATGGTATTCCACTATGTCATTATGCTGATTTTTGATAAGAATTTCCTTTTTGATAGTAAATTGTCTCCTGGGTGGTAAAAATTAATTTTGCCGAACTCTGAAGGGTATTTATTGAACCAATCTGGAATAGTACTCCTGCACCTTGCGAATGGCCATTGCCGCCCGTCTAAAGGTCGGGAAAGTGGCCATACCAGCCTGTATCAGCTCGGCCCGGGATTCGGCAATCACCTTCCAGTGCCAATCATCATATTCCTTGGTGATCACCCCACGCTCGCCGAAGATCACTGCGAATGGTTTAGAGTAGGAGTCTCTCAGGATGATATGATTTTTCACTATGTCCTTTAGGGTGAGGAATCTTTCATCCGAGGCCAGGGTAATGATTACCCATTCATTGACATTGGCGAAAAGCACATCGAATGCCGGGTGCTGGGCCATCAGATGAAGCATATCGATATCCGTAATCCCTGATCCTCCCACAATCGAGAGATCCACCGGATTGCTGATCCAGTCCCAGATGGTGACTCCCCTTGCTTTAAGTTCTTCACGCATGTCCTGTGGGATAGGGATCACTTCCAGTCCCGATCCTTCGCACTCTTCGGCGGCAATGACGCTGGGACCTCCCCCGCCGCCGATCAGGCCTACCCGTTTGCCTCGCACGGGCGGTAAAAAATTAAAGGCCACCGTCAGGTCGATCAGCTCATCAAAGTCATCCACCGAAACGGCCCCGGCTTGTTTGACCAGAGCATCCCATACCGGGAATGAACCGGCCAAAGATGCGGTGTGAGAAAAGGTCATCCGGGATCCGGCCTGACCCCGGCCGCCTTTCATCACAATCACCGGTTTGACTTTGGTGGCGCGGCTCAAGGTGTCAAAAAACCGCCGGCCGTCTTTAACACCCTCGACATAAAGAAGAATGATTTTGGTTTCCGGATCCTCAATAAAATAATCCAAGTAATCACATTCGTTTAAATCCAGGGCATTGCCATAGCTGATGACCTTACTGAATCTTATCCCACGCAAAGACGCCAGGTGCACAAATCCCGATGCCCCGCCTCCGGTCTGGGAGATCATGCCGACCGGCCCGGAATCCTTGGGCAGATTAAAACCGAAAGAGAGCCCTATCTTGGGGTGATAGACACCCATGCAATTCGGACCGATGAGGCGGATGCCTCTGCTGCGGGCCAGCTTCAGAACGGTTTGTTCCAGTTCTGCGGCCTCAGGGCGACCCGTTTCACTGAAACGGGCGGTGTACAAATGTACGCATTTAATGCTTTTTTCTGCCAGATCTTCCAGCATAGCAGGTACCTGGGAGGCATTGACACAGGAAATGGCGAAGTCAACTGTGCCTGGAATCGCCTTAACGCTGGGATAGGTTTTTAATCCCATAATTTCCGGATGATTGGGATTGACCAGGTAGATCGGTCCGTTAAACCCGTATTCCACCATATGATGAGAATAGCTGAATCCGAAAGAAAAGGCATTATTAGAGGCGCCGACGACGGCCACTGAACGCGGATGTAAAATAGTTTCCAGTTCTTGAAAAGACATAGCTGTTACCTTAACAGGTTGCTGAAACCGGGCACCGCTCCGAAGGAGTGGGAGTGAGCCGAGATTTGGGGCGAACAAAAAGGCCCATCAATTCCGCCGATGGCGGGATTGCCATCATCCCTCGTCATTGCAACGTACTTCAATGTACGTCTCATTCCTCGGGATTTCTTCGCGTCAAAGACAACGCTCAGTCCCACTCCTTCGGGTCGGTTCCCGGTTTCTGGGGCCTTGTATCTAAACCTTTTTGAGCAACCTGTAATAAAGAATTTTCCGAATTCTGTTAATACCGGCCCAAGAAGGTCTGATAATCGGCTAAATAACCCGCTATCCTGACGGCCAACCGAAAGTCCGGGAATGTAGCCAGATTGGCCTCATGATATCGCTCAATCACTTCATCAATAACAGATTCTCCCCCGAATCCGGCATCTTTTTCTATAACCAGGAGCATGGGTTTTTTTAACGTCTTTTGAGCGGCAAGCGTCATTTCCAGAAGCATATTAGATCCAGACCGGCCGAAAAATCGCACGAACATGCCAATCGGCTGGGAGAAAATGAGGGCATCGACCAAGGGATCGTCCCTCAACAATTCCAGAAATTTAGTGAAATTTCCCCCAGAGAAAAAACGGCGTCCGACATCGAGAGGATTTTTGACACTTGTGCCCTCGGGCGGCACAATCTGTTTAAGCTGACGGATAGTCTCGGAGGAAAGCTCCGGGACCTTCAGACCTTCGGCCTCGGCAATATCGGTCATGGTGACACTGCCCCCTCCAGCACCTCCCAATATGACCATGTTTTTTCCCTTGGGCAAAGGAAGCCTCTGTAAGGCGGAGAGGGTGAAAATCAGTTCATCCAGGGAGAATACGGAAATGATTCCGGTCTGCTTGCATAGGGCTTGCCAGATTTGAGATGAACCGGCAATGGCTGCCGTGTGGGACATGGCCGCCCTGGTTCCCCCTTCGGACAACCCCCCCTTAAAAATGACCAGAGGTTTTTTACGGGTTATTGTTTTAGCGGCTTCCACGAAGGGTATCCCGTCATCCAGCCCTTCCAGATATGATCCGATGATTTTTGTCTTTTCATCCTGGGCCAGGTAATTCAGAAAATCGTGGGCCTTTAAATCCCTGGCATTTCCAAAACTGACCACCTTGCTGAATCTCAGCCCATGGGCCGCTGATTTCATGACAAACATCCCGGCCATTTGACCACTCTGGGAAAAGAAACCGATGGGTCCGGCTGTCGTTGGGAAAAAGGGTTGAAAGGCCAGGCCACCTTCTGGACAGTAAATCCCCATACAGTTGGGTCCGACAATCCGAATCCCGTTCTGCCTAGCCATTTGAACCAATTTTTTTTCCATTTGCGCATAGGTTTCTCTTTCGGATTCGCCGAACCCAGCCGTATAAAGATGGACGAACTTCACCCCCTTGGCCGCACAATCCTCCATGACCTCCAGGGCCGCTTCCGCCGGGATCGTAAAGATGACCAGATCCACCGGATCGGGTATATCCCTGACCCGGGCATAGGCAGGAAATCCAAGAATCGCCTCGGCCTTGGGATGAACCGGAAATATTTTTCCTGAAAAATTTTGATCAATAGAACCTTTGATATAGTTGTTCCCTTGACTCATCATCATGGGGTCGGCTTTGGGTGATGCACCGACCACGGCGATATTTTTAGGATAAAATAAATGATGCAACTCCTTTAAGATACTGTCAGACATTAAAACCACCCCTTTTAGGAACTAATTATCTCGGAAATCGAAGGGTATCCATTGAGACGTGTCCTGAAAAGATGGATCACGACTATTTTGAGAAGTTTATAAGTTAAAACGGATAACCGACAGGAGTCAATGAAAAAATAAAGATGTCCATTGCCTTTACTTCATCCTCATTTCGATTTTCAAAAACACCCTGGAAGCTGATGTAGGCCGCTTCCGCTTCTGGGTGAGCACAATGAAGAGGTCTTTGGTCAAATGCTGAGCCTGTCCCCGAGAGAAATAAAGGAACTTGAAAAAGAAGAAGTGATTTATTAAGGCAGGGAAGGGATCATGGATTCAAGGAAAAATCAGGCTATAGGCCATGGAGGATTAGGAACATATTGTAATCTATAACCTATGGCACTTTGCCTGTTGCCCCTCATACCTCAATGTCGCCTGCAATAGATCTGCGGCAAATCGAAATCTATTTTAAATTTTAAAAAAGTTATTTTTCTATAGGCATCACCATCACCGGAACTGTTGCCTTCTCTTTGAAACGTTCGGCTGAGGACAGAGAACCCACCGGACCGCCCACATGCATGGGAATGGCCAGTTTAGGCTTAATGGCTGTGGCGGCTTCGGCTGCTTCTTCAGCGGTCATGACATAGAGGCCGCTTACGGGCAGGAGGGCGATGTCCGGCCCAAGACCTTTCATTTCCGGAATGAAGTCCGTATCTCCAGCATGGTAAATGCGCAGGCCCTTGACGGTCAGGATAAAACCCACATAACCGGATCCTTTGGGATGGAAGGGTACGCCGGGACTGCTAAATTTATTCACATTGTAGGCCGGTATTGTTTTTATGGAGATCCCTTTAACGGTTAATTCATCTCCCGGTTTCATTGTTTTGATCTGGCCCTTGAGTTTGGCCGCGGCCTGGGCCACAGTAATAATAACGGTTTCGGGTTTCTGAATCTTGGCCACATCGGCCGGCGAACAATGATCAAAATGATCATGGGTAATCAGGATCAGATCGGCCTTGGGTCCGTCTTTTATCATAAAAGGATCCAGATAGATCACCACCCCTTCCCCATCTATCCGAAAGCTGTCATGACCCAGCCAGTGGATGTTGGAAGTCATCTTTTTAAAATCGGCTTCAGTCGCCCCCTGTGACGACGAGGCCCAGACAACGGCTGAAAAACAAAAGATTATTGAGAAAAGGATTAAATATCCTGTTTTCTTTTTTTTAATTACATTGTTTCTTTCCATGGCTTTTTTCCTTTCTAACCCTTGGGATAAAAATTTGAAGCTCCTTTGAGATTTATATACCATTTTTTGTTTATAATGTCATCTTTGGATGTTGCGTCAGCCGGGGTTATGTGGTTTATTTCTAAATGGTTTTAGTCTTTTAACTTGCCTTTTTCTCCAATAGCTAGTTAAAATTGAGTAGAATAAGAAGGGGTTTGAATCTCAATGACTAAAAAACCATTAGCCGTGGTTATCCTGGCCGCTGGAAAGGGAACCCGGATGAAATCGGACCTTCCAAAGGTGCTCCACCTCTTGGCGGGGAAACCGATGCTGAGTTATGTATTGAACGCGGCTAAAAGTTTAAGACCCCAAAAAAGTCTCTTGGTTGTGGGTTATCAATCGGAAAGCGTTATGGCGGCCTTTAAAAACTGGCCAGGGGTTTTTGTCAAGCAGGTTCCACAATTAGGAACCGGACATGCCCTTCAACTTGCCCAAAAGGAAATGAAAACGTTTCGGGGCCTGGTGCTGGTCCTTTATGGCGATGTACCCTTGATCGAAAAAAAAACCCTGAAAAAAATGCTTAAGGTTCATAGACGGGAGAAGGCGGTTTTAACCCTCGTCAGCACTAACGTTGCTGATCCAAAAGGATATGGTCGGATAATAAGGGACCCACAGGGAAAGGTGCTTAAGATTGTTGAAGAAAAAGATGCCACAACGAAGGAAAGGAAAATTCAGGAAATCAACAGCGGGATTTATTGTTTCGATTCCGTATTCCTTTTTTCATCCCTTCCCAGATTGACCCGGAAAAACAGTCAAAAGGAATATTATCTGACCGATCTGGTTCAAATGGCCTGGGAAAAGGATTTACCTGTTTCGGTCTTTTTATACCCCAGGTCGGAAGAGGTCCTGGGGGTCAATAACCGATCTGACCTGAAACGCTCGGACCAAATACTTCGGCAAAGGCTTCTAAAAGGACGGAGTAACCATACTGAATGATGTTAGAATCTTAAAAGGTGGCTTAATTCTTCAAATCCAAGATGTGAAAATCTAAAGGAGCATATTATGTGCGGCATTATAGGATACCTTGGTCCTCAAAATCCCGTGGAGGTCATTTTCGAAGGGTTAAAAAAATTGGAATACCGGGGCTACGATTCAGCCGGGATCGCCGTGATTCAGGATCAACGCTTTGAGGTGCGCCGGAGTCAGGGTAAACTCAGTGAATTGGGCCGGCTTCTTTCTCAAAAGCCTATTTCAGGTCGAGTCGGGATCGGTCACACCCGTTGGGCCACCCACGGTCGGCCTTCGGAAATCAATGCCCATCCCCATGTAGCCGGTCGTATCGCTCTGGTCCATAATGGGATCATCGAAAATTATCTCGATCTCAAAAAACAACTCACGGACGAAGGCTGTCAATTTTCATCGGAAACCGATTCGGAGATTGTCGCCCATCTGATCGACAAATATTTAAAGGGCCGGGATCTGGTGAAAGCGGTTCAATTGGCCCTGGAAAAGATAAGAGGCTCCTATGCCCTGGTCATACTGGACAGCCAGGATCCGGATCGCATCGTGGCCGTTCGCAAAGAATGCCCTTTGATCGTCGGGATCGGCGAGGGAGAATTTTTTATCGCCTCCGATGTATTGGCCTTTCTCCATCATACCAACCGGGTCATTTATCTGGAAGACGGGGAAATGGCCGTGATCGAGAAACCTTTCCCTAAAGTTTTTTCCTTAAAAAGAGGAAAACTCAAAAAAAAAGAGGTTCAAAAAATTACCTGGAGCCCGGTCATGGCCGAAAAGGCCGGTTATAAACATTTTATGCAAAAAGAAATCTTTGAACAACCCCAAGCCGTCATCGATACCTTCCGTGGACGGATTTCACCGGAAAAAGGAAAGGTCCTCCTGCCGGAAATCAAACTTTCCGCTGAAGAGTTGAAGGAGATCAATCAAATTAGTATCGTGGCCTGTGGGACCGCCTGGCATGCGGGTCTGGTCGCCAAGTTTCTCCTGGAAGAATATTGCCGTATTCCTACAACCGTGGATTATGCCTCGGAATACCGCTACCGAAACCCAATCGCAAATTCCAAGACCCTGCTGATCCTGATTTCTCAATCCGGAGAGACGGCTGATACCCTGGCCGCCTTGCGAGAGGGCAAAAAGAAAAAGGCCAGGGTTTTGGCCGTCTGCAATGTCGTGGGCAGCAGCATCGCCCGGGAGGCCGAAGGGGTCATCTATACTCATGCCGGCCCTGAAATCGGGGTGGCATCGACCAAGGCCTTTACTACCCAATTGACGGCCCTTTTTCTGCTGACCTTATACATCGGACAAACTTTGAAAAGGATATCCCTAAAGGATCGATTAGCGATGATCCAGGAGCTTTTACTTATCCCTCATGGGATCGAACAGGTTTTGGAGGCCGAAGACCAGATCCAGGCCATTGCCCAGAAGTACTTCCAGGCCCAGGACTTTTTATTTTTGGGCCGGGGCATCCATTACCCGATTGCCTTGGAAGGGGCCTTGAAATTAAAAGAAATCTCCTATATCCATGCCGAAGGCTACCCGGCTGGAGAAATGAAGCATGGCCCCATCGCCCTGATCGACGAGAAGATGCCCACGGTCTTTTTGGCACCTAAAAACGCAATCCAGGAAAAGGTGTTCAGTAATATGGAAGAAGTGCGGGCCCGCGGCGGAATCATTATCGCCTTTACGGATGAAAAAAAAGGGGCTTCATTGGAATCCAAAGCCCATGAGCGGATCCAGCTTCCCATGGCCGGCTGGGGGCTTTCCCCGATTATCTATTCCATCCCCATGCAACTGCTGGCCTATCATATTGCCGTCTTACGGGGGACCGATGTGGATCAGCCGCGCAATCTGGCCAAGAGTGTGACCGTGGAATAATAATAGCTCAAAGGTGAAAGCTCAAAGCTCAAAGAAATAGTATTGACAAGTTTGTAAAAAGAGGAGTAGGAGGTGTCTTTTAAAAGGGTTGTCCACCAAGACATCAGGAGCTTCTTTGCCGGGCCAAACTTTCTAGTTATTATTAAAGCAGGCCTACACCAATGTCGGAAATTGGACGGGCGGCTTTGCAGACCCAAAAGGAGGCTTCCATTTGGAAGCCGGGCTGAATGCCCTTCACCTAATAAAGTTAGCTATTGGGCCGGGAAAATTCGCTTTGAGCTACCCTTTGGACAACCCTTTTAAAAGACACCTCCTACTCCTTAATTCGGCGCTTAACTTTTTACGAATTCATCAGTATTTCCTTTCAGCTTTGAGCGTTGAGCAGAAAAGTGAAAACTCCAAAGCAGAATATTTCACACCAATGTCCATCGGTCGTTAATAAAAAACGCCGTTGTCCGGATTGTCATTATTGTCAAGGCTGCTCTCAGGATCGCTGCCGACTTTGCCGATCCCCCCAAAAGGCGGCCCATAAAAAGCTTTCGGTTGCCGAACAAATTGCTTTGTATGAACGAATGAATAAAAAGAAAACCAAAAGAAAGAAATAATTTTATGAAACAAGCCTATCCCGACATATTAAATCTGATCGGCAATACCCCCCTGGTACGATTGAACCGGTTGAATACCAACAAAAAGGTAACCATCTGGGCCAAACTCGAATCCTTTAATCCCGGAGGATCGGTCAAGGACCGCATCGCCTTGTCCATGATAGAGGCCGCTGAAAAAAGCGGGGCCTTGACCAGAAACAAGACCATCATCGAAGCCACTTCGGGCAATACCGGAATCGGTCTGGCCATGGTTGCGGCTGTCAAAGGTTATCCATTGATGCTGGCTATGCCCGAATCGGCCAGTATTGAACGGCAAAAGATCCTCAAGGCCTACGGGGCCAAGCTCCTTTTAACTCCGGCTCGTCAAGGTACCGACGGATCCATCGAGACCGTCTATCAGATGGCTCGGGAGAACCCGGACAAATACTGTCTTCTCGATCAGTTTAATAATGAAGACAATGCCGCTGCCCACTATCAGGGGACAGGCCGGGAAATCTGGGAACAGACCAAAGGCAAGGTGACCATGGTCGTGGCTACCATGGGCACCACCGGGACCCTGATGGGCATGACCCGTCGCCTGAAAGAATTCAATCCGGCCATTAAAATTATCGGGGTGGAGCCTTATCTGGGCCATAAGATCCAGGGGCTCAAAAACATGAAGGAATCCTACAAGCCGGGGATCTATGATAAAAATATCCTGGACGAAGTGGTTCATGTGGAGGATGAAGAGGCCTTTGAAACCGCGCGGAAAATGGCCCGGGAAGAAGGGCTCCTGGTTGGAATGAGTTCCGGGGCGGCCGTGGCTGCAGCCCTGCATAAAGCCCAGCCGCTGAAAAAAGGGCTGATCGTGGTCATTTGCCCTGATAGCGGGGAACGGTATCTAAGCACCACCCTGTTTGCGGAAAAAGAAAAGGCCGGCTTGATCTTTTATAATACCCTGACCCGTAAAAAAGAATCTTTTGTGCCGATCAAGGACGGGAAAGTTTCTATCTATTCCTGCGGTCCAACGGTCAATGATCTGATCCCCCTGGGGCCTTGCCGGAGGTTTGTGGTGGCTGATCTATTGCGCCGTTATCTGGAATTCAAAGGCTTGGACGTCCTGCATATCATGAACATCACTGATTTGCACGATCGAACCATTCAGGGAGCCGAGGCCGCCCAGCAACCTTTAAATGAGTTTACTGGGCATTATACAGAAGAATTTTTGAAAGACATTGATACCCTGCGAATCAAACGGGCCGCCCATTATCCCAAGGCCAGTGAACATGTGGAAGACATGCTCGCCCTGACCCGGACACTCCTTAACAAAGGTTTTGCCTATGAAAAATTGCGATCCCTGTATTTTGACATCTCCCGGTTTAAAGATTACGGCCGTCTGTCCCGGGTGGATTTAAAACAGATCCAGGTGGGGAAAACCGTTGACTTGGATGAATATGAAAAGGACAATCCGCGGGACTTCACCCTGTTTAAGCGGTCCAACCTGGCGGAATTGAAAAAAGGAATTTATGTGGCCACCGAATGGGGAAATGTCCGTCCGGGGTGGCATATCGAGTGTTCGGCTATGGCCCAGAAATACCTGGGCGAAACCTTTGATATTCATACCAGCGGGGTGGACCTGATTTTTCCCCATCATGAAAATGAAATCGCCATCAGTGAAGCGGCCAGCGGAAAGAAATTCGTCAATTATTGGCTCCACACCGAATTGGTCATGGTGGACGGTAAGAAAATGTCCAGGGCCGCCGGCAATGCCCAGACCTTGCGTGACCTTTTGGAACAAGGATTTACCGGACGTGAGATCCGTTACTGGCTCATGTCAACCCACTACAGGAAACCCCTTTCCTTTAATCTGAAGGCCTTGGAAGCTTCTCGAAAGACCTTGAAACGGTTAGATGAATTCATGCAGAAGCTTTATACTGTCCAGCCCGGTTCGGTTGAAACCGCCGATGTGGCCGAAGCCCTTTTTCTCTTTAAGACGCAATTTAAAGAGGCCATGGATGACGACCTGAATATCTCCCTGACCCTGTCGGCTTTATTTACTCTGGTTCGGACCATCAATCCCATCCTGGTGGGGAAAAAGATCTCCAGCTCGGAATTCACGGAAATCGATCAGGTTCTGCGAAACGTGAACTCGGTATTACAAATTATGGATTTCACGGAAACGGGTTTGCCAATAGAGGTGCAAACCCTGTTGAGCCGTCGGGATATGGCCCGCCAACGCAAAGAGTTTGCCGAGGCCGACCGGCTTCGTGATCAGATCTGCGCCCGGGGTTATCGACTGATCGATCTCAAAGACAAGACCATCTGCACCCAGTGCAGCCAAAAAGAATCTCAGTGCCCCGAATAGACGGTTATATAAACGCTCTGGATATCGCCAGGGGTGAATTCAGAAAAAAAGATCCGAAAATCTTGGCCCGGAACAGCGGGGCTGTTTATCAGGCCGAATCAAAGGGCGCCGTCCTTCACTTGCCGTTTTTCTACCGGAAGATCAAGATCACCTGGCCGGAAGGTGAGGTGATTTCTCTTGAAGGTACTAAGGATCTCTCTCCCCAGGAACAGGGGCTGATCATGCATTATCTGATTCAGGCCACAGGCACCCCTCTGACCAATTCCTGGATCACCTTTCGTGAAATCCCTTCCGGTGAATTTTATTATCCCGCCTTTGTCAAAAGGGCCAAGGAACCCCTGGTCCGGACCTTTGGCGCACAGCCGGGGCTTCTGATCGAGCTGGGAACGAAAATGGGCGGGACCAAAGGTGCTGAAGGGGATGTTGCCTTATGCTTTCAGACCTTCCCTCATGTCCCGGTCTGTCTGATCCTCTGGGCCGGAGACGATGAATTTCCGCCCGACGGCAACCTCCTTTTTGATGCCAGCATCTCAAAGTATCTGCCGGCCGAGGATATCGCCGTCCTTTCCGGCCTGGTCGTCTATTCGCTCATCAGGATGGTCAATAAAAAATAAGCCAAATGACAAAGGGTTGAGAAAGTATTTTATTATTTGATATTTAGTCGACGATCGTTAAGGAAAAATTATCCCTTGCTTGACGAAAGGACCTTAAATATTTCCTCTAAGTCAGGTAACTGAGCTATAGGATACACCTTAATGAATATAGCCCGATGTTTTTCGTCAAGGATGATATTGGCCCGCTCCGAGAAGCCATTGGCTGGCCTGAAAAGGCCATAGGACTTGGCGATCTTGCCGTGGGGCCAGAAGTCGCACAAAAGCCGGGTATTTTGAATACCAAGTGTTTTTGCCCAGGCATTCTTAGACGGCACAGTGTCTATACTGAAACCCAGGGCAACGGTATTGAGAAGATCAAACTGCTCCTTGTTGTCTTCAAGGGCCTTCATCTGTTGGGCGCAGACACTGGTCCAGGCCAGGGGGTGAAATGAAAGGAGCACCTTCTTCCCTTTAAAGTCCGACAAGCGAACTTCGTTGTCCCGGTTATCCTTAAGTAAAAACGGCTTCGCTTTTTCACCTGGCTGTATTAATTTTCTCATAACCCCTCCTTTTGCATTCTGATACCATTACAGCATATTAAGGACAGCTGTCCCCATCTAAACCCCGGAATGAAATGTCATTTGGCTCTGGCTATATCGAATGGTTTACTTGGCCTGACCCAATGAAACAATGCCGCGTTAGACAAGAGAATTCCAGTCTTACTTCCCCGATTACCTTCCAGCCCCGAAGAGCTGAGGCATCCGTGACAACAAAGAAAAGTCACCCTATAGGTGTTGGTTTTAAGAATTCTCCTGACGGCCATGTATTGAATCAGGGCCAGTATGAAACCGATTAACACTGCCGCCTTAGCCTGGTTCAAAAATTATAATCTTTCATAGATGAATCCGGGTATCAACTTTATTAGCCAGGCCACCAGTCTCCAACGCCGTGTGATATAGGTGCTGGACTTTCTTCGTTTGATGGCGTCGTATATCTGCTTGGCAGCTTTGTCCGCATCGGCGGCCCAGAAGATGCCATCTCCTTTGGCCATTGCAGTCTTGACAAATCCAGGTTTTATGTCAGTGATTGTTATCGGCAGACCCAATCTTCTGACCTTCTGCCTAAGCCCTTCCAGATAATTGGATTCAAAAGCTTTTGATGCGTTATAGGCTGGAGACTCCCTGCCACCACGTAATGCTGCAATGGACGAAATCCCCACTAGGTGACCGGAGCCTTTTTCCATGAAGTGTTTGACGGCAACATTGGCGATAGCGGCAAAGCCGGTAACGTTTGTCTTAATGGCTTCATTTTCGAGCGTCCAATCCAGTTTAGCGTTTAAGTGTCCTGTTCCGGCGCTGATTACCACAAGCTCCACGCCACCCATTCTGTCTATGAGCTTTGTGAGCGCTTCCTTCGCAGAGTCGGAGTCCGACACATCTATCCGCTCAACAAACACACCATTGCCCAGTTCGTTGCGAAGTTCATTCAGCAGATGAACTCGCCTCGCCATGACACCAACAGCGTACTGATTCCTGGATAAGGTTTTGCTCAACTCACGCCCTATCCCGGAACTGGCTCCAATCACAATGGCTTTTTTCATCTTTTTTCTTATAACAAATTATTCTAAAGTTTCTGCCTAACCCCACAACCCAATAGGTTCCTTCAGTTCTGCATAAAAAGAAATTTCATGTTGTCTGCCCTGCCCGGGATTTCCACAATCTCATGCCTTGTAAAAAAACAAAGTCAGATCTTTATCCTTGCCTTTCCGCCGGCTCACACTCCTCATAGAAACTTCGTCTTTTTCTTATAGAAACGGTATGAAGTGTCAAGAATAAAAATTTGCTCCCATACCTTTTTCCGTGTGAACGAATTTCAAGCTTGCACCTACAAATGTTTTAAGAAGATAGACCGAAAAATTACCGATTACCGTTAGAAACATGCAATAGCCACTCCCCTGAATTCCGCGACTCAATTCTGGTGGCAGGAGGGCAGAAATTTATCCGATCAATTGAAACGGTACCCCTTATTTCTGAATAACCTCAA
>JBEKPQ010000069.1:0-21135 GCA_049520575.1 Thermodesulfobacteriota bacterium
CACCCAAATCCGCACTACCGAAGACTTCATGGAAGGCGCGCGCGCCTTCGCGCAGAAGCGACCGCCGCAATACAAGGCAAAGTAGAAACTCAGGTTACCATTTATTGATTCTTGAGGGGTCAGGCCACGACAAGCGTTCAGGATAACATAATATCATTTTAAGAAAGGGGCTTTTTTTAGGCCTATATCGCATTTTTTGTGCCCCAAATATTGGTGTACGGGAATCTGCTGAGACCTCTTTTAAAATCGGTCCATCTGACTTATATTAGATAAGACACAAAGGGAAAACACTACAAGCCTGCAGGCAGGAGGTCCTTATGGAAAGATCGGAAGAGATGAGACGCCTTCGTACGCGATTGATCAAAAGACGCGACGAACTTCTCGAAATGCACAGAAACGCTGAAGAAACGCAGCATATCCTGGCCGAGCCCGATATCGAGCCCGAAGAAAAAGCCCAGAAGGAGTCTTCAGCCGACTTCCTGGAGCACCTGGATGACCAGGAGAGAGAAGAGATCGAGGCTATTGACCATGCGCTGTCGATGATGGAAACGGGCCGATACGGCTTCTGCGAGGTTTGCGGAAAACCGATACCCATAAAACGGCTCGAAGCCATCCCATGGACGGTATTATGCGGCAAACACGCCCAGTGACAAAGGAGGTGAATCTGTCGGGGCCCTGCCGCTAATCGAGCATTTCAGCCAGTGCTCTCCCGTAGTCCTGACAGGTGTGTATCGCTTCCAGGCTGCCGAGCGACCCCGACTGATTGCCCTCGAGCCAATCCGGCTTCAGGTCAAAGGGGCCGAGATCGGTCATTTTCATCTTGAACTCGGACTCCATCCGATCGAAGATCAGACCGGCCGCACTTCCTCCACCGCTGTTTGGATGGGTACGACAATCGAAGGCCCCGCCGACCTTGCCGACGAGATCGACCTTTCCGGCAACGTCCAGAAATTTCTTGAAGGGTTCCGGTAGGTCCAGATGATAGGTAGGGCACCCAAAAATGTAGCCGTCATAGCCGAGGAGGTCTTTCTCCGTTTTGATTTCAGCGATGCTCCTGACCTCCGCCTCATGCCCGGCGATCCGCACGCCTTCGGCGATAGACTGGGCCATCTGCTCGGTTTTGCCTGTACCACTGTAGTATGCAACCAGTAACCTTTTCATGCGATTATCTCCTTCATTCCTAATGTATGTTTATGAATATTATGCAGCATTGCAGAGACAATGGCAAGGGGACCGGGGCAGAATCATCGGGTCATTGAGTCTTTGGGTCAGAGTAGGGTTGATAAGTTGCTTTCCGTGAATACACTCTGAAAAGAATGGGATCACCATAGGAATAAGAAGAATAGTAATGAGTGGTTCCAAAAATATTACCGACATGGTATCTTAGAAACAAATGAGTAGAGGAGGGTAAAAACAGCGTAGAAGTGAAATGGGAGGTGGTAAAATTGGAAAAGGAAAGTCTGTCGAAAAAGATCAGTTTTTTAAGACCTCTTTGGTGGCTTATTCACTTGATCGGTATTTCCGCAGTTTACACCATCGGACACTTATTGTGGAGGTAATATGATTCAACAATTCATGAGATTCAAACCGGGATGGTGGGTTCTTCATATAGTTGCCGTCGGTTTTACGCTCTATCTCGGACATATGGTCAAATTTTTTTGAGGGGTAGAAGCGATGACCAGAAGATCACTGCTTTTTGCCCTTTTTCTGCTGGCCCTGAGTGGATTGCTGCTTCACTACAGGATCCACCCCTTTTTGGTGGCTGACAAACTGGACCCCGGTAGGTTTCACTTCAGGGGGACCTTTTTTCTGGCCAATATATTTCCCTTCGTAGATGTGGTTCTGGTAACAATTCTTTTCCTATCCAGAAAAACGGCGATATATGGGTATCTGCTCAACGGTCTAATCGTTATATATGGAACCATATTCATGACCCATTTCAGCATTGCCGGTTTCATGGCCAACCCGATTCCACCGAGCCAGTGGATCATGAAATCCTTGTTACCTGATATCAGCCTAGCCTGGGCCGATTTTTTTGTGGGCAAAGCCCTCTATGATTTCTATTTGGGAAGGAAATAAAATAGGATCAATTGCCCCGTGTCATGAGTTGGCGCATCTTCACTCGTAAACTGATTGTGCCTAAGAGATGCAGAGATAAAGGTCTTCAAAATAAGTGGATGGTAGAAATATTGCCCTTGACTCCAAGAGTAAAGTGAATGAAAATCTTTAAAACATAAAAAAACAAAACAATATAAGGCAGAAAGGATCAATCGTGGCTCTTTTTCATGTTGACCCCAAAAAATGCAAGCGGGATGGGCTTTGCGTGGCCGAATGTCCGGGCCTGCTGATCGAAATCACCGGGAAAGAAGGCTTTCCCCAACCTATTGCCGAGGCCGAAGCCTTTTGTATCAACTGCGGCCATTGTGTATCCATCTGTCCCCATGGGGCCTTATCTTTAAAAACCATGACCCCGAAAGATTGTCTTCCTGTGCGCAAAGAACTGGACCTCAGCCCGGAACAGTGTGAACATTTTTTGCGTTCCCGGAGATCAATACGTAGTTATAAAGAAAAACGGGTTCCCCGTGATCTCATGACCAGAGTTATTGAAATCGCCCGCTATGCCCCAACGGGCGGCAACTCTCAACCGGTGGATTGGCTGGTTATCGAAAATACCAAAGAAGTAAGACGCCTGGCCGGGATGGTCATAGACTGGCTGCATTCCCTGCTTAAGGAAACGGCCGACCATGCCCTAACTATGCGTATGGACCGAATCGTAGAGGCCTGGGACAAGGGCATCGATCGAATCTGCCGCAATGCACCCCATCTGATCGTGGCTCACGGCTTATCAACCTTGCCCGCAAGCCAATCTTCTTGTACCATCGCCCTGGCCTATTTGGAGTTGGCTGCCACCTCCTTTGGACTGGGCACCTGCTGGGCAGGATATTTCAATAACGCAGCCATTTTTTTCCCCCCGCTGCTGAAAGCCCTGGCCTTACCACAAGATCACCTCCCCTATGGGGCCATGATGATCGGATACCCGAAATACAAGTATCAGCGAATGCCTCTTCGAAATAAACCCAATATCACTTGGCGGTAATATAATAAGGCACGTTTTAAAGAGGTCAGACCACAATTCGGAGGGAAAAAATAAGCAACTTGACTTTCGGTCTGAAATTTATTATATTTAATAAAAATAGCTTGGTTATCAACAATTCTGAAAGGGGGGCGAAACGGCTTCGACGGGGATATTTAGCTTAGGTGGCATACCGAGGTCCTATCGGCTCGTAAAACAGATAGGAAACAATAATCGCAGACAACTACGATTACGCTTTGGCCGCTTAGTCGGCCGACACTCTGTCTTTCTTTCCTGCGGGGAAGATAAGGGTGACAATTAGCAGGATAGCCTGACCGAATGGCCTGTAGGCGGAAGGGTGAAACTTTATATGGGCTAGCTTTTCAAGTCTCCCGCCTGGTGGATCCCTGGAAAGCGAATCTTAAATAGCCAGGATAAGTATGTAGAGGCCTAAGTGATGTATTTTCGGACGCGGGTTCAACTCCCGCCGCCTCCACCAATTAATTATTAAAAACTACCGAATAATTCTATTTTACCTCTTCACAAAAACCATCTGCGAACCACCCTAAAAATCTTGACCGGCGTTGTTCCTTAAGTTTTTTCAAGCCACCAGTGGGGTAGGTGAGATCGCTGCCGGAAAAGGTGGAGTAGGATACCCTAGGTGATGTTCGAAGGATTAAGATTCTCAGCAACTCGGTTTTATCTTAAAACATTCAAGGTTCCGCAGGAACCCCGAAATCCTGATAAGGGGTTTCCTCATAAAAAGGAAGCTGGGAATCCGAATAATCTATCTGAAGTCGGAGAGATTTAAGATTGTTTACCCTTTATCTCGGTTACTGTTCGACCTAATGAATCTCCTTCAAAATGGAGGCTTGAAGATTACCGGGACTGACCGGCTTGACAAAACATATCCTCTCCTTACTAATTTTGACCCTTTCACCTACAACTAAACGGTTTCATATAAAAAGAAAGTTAAGGATTACGATTAGAAATGGCGATAACGTTTTGAATGCTTGAGAAGGGCGGAGCCTTTGGATGTTAAAATCAAGTACTCTGTTACTTGGCATTGGGGTTAAATCACTTTATTAATCGTCGCTGTTGTTCCTATTCTTTAAAATCGTCTGGTCCCTTTTTGTCGGGAAAGGCGACCGATGCCTATTTGTTTTGGCGATACTCAACCAATTCAACCTTGAAGCCGGGAATATTCAGGAAAGCCAGGAAGTTCTGGTAATCTTGTAACGAGTCATAAGGTCCGTGCAATCCCATCATGGCTTGAAGCTGGGACCCGGCCGAAAAGTCTATAATGTAGAGTTTGCCATCCACGGTACAGGCGGCAACCCAGTGATGGGGCCAGCCATAGCGGTTTTTGATGAACACGAATTTAGCCTTATAGGCCGAATTGATCCGATTCAAAGCATCTTTGGCCAAGGCGGCGCCATCATGGCAGACGCCGGATCTAAGTTCAAAGGTCTGCTCAGGTGGACGGGGGTTAAAACGGGAACCATCAGTTTTCGATCTGACGTAATCGTAAGTAAAATATTTTTCCAACCAATTGGCCACGTCCTTGTAAGAAGTCCATTGGGCAACCGTCTCATCATAGGATGCGGCCTGAAGCGGGACGGTGGCATTCAAAAACACTGCAGATAAGATCAACCCAGTAATGAAAAACTTTTTTATCGTCCTTACCTCCTTCTTGATGGTTCATCTTGTATGAAGTTAGTATAAAAATGAAAAGATTAAGAGTCAAGGCCAAATAAAGGGAATTTTTATCCCCTAAATTTCAAGTCTCTTTTATTGATTATCATTTGTAACTTTGTATACTGAGTCAAAATTTAAAATCACGACTTCAGGAAGAATTCTTTCCCCTGAAAGAATTAAACCAGACTTTCACAAAGTTGGGCAAGGGATAAGTTATCTTGACACCTAATGGGCCTTCCCTTATATTTCCGACAGACACCGTTAAAAAAAGGAGTCGAGGATTCGAGGGGTCAAGGATTCAAGGGAAATGTTTGGTGATATAGCTGAAGGATAGGGAAGAAAAACAATCCCGAAATGAACTTCCCCGCAGCAAGCTCAAGCTACGGAGAATTACAAACTTAAGGACTTTTTAAGATAAGATGATTCAACTTAATATTTTACTGTTCGGGTATCTAGCCATATATCTTCTGCAGACGGGTTTTTCTCTTTGGTTGGAACATCTGAATCGGAAGGTTCTTGAAGAAAAAGGGCAAAAGGTCCCTCCCCTCTTTGAAGGTTTTATCGATCAACAGAAATTGACCCGAAGCATGGCCTATACCCTGGAAAACAGCCGCTTCTCGATCGGGCAAGGCCTTTTTAACGAGATCATTCTTCTGACCTTTCTCCTATCAGGATTTCTCCCTTTTTTGGATCACCTGACTTCCGGCTGGCAACTCCCTTATATCTGGGCCGGCCTGTTTTTCTTTCTGGTTCCGGGGTTTATTTCCTATTTGCTGGATCTTCCCTTTGACTATTATGACACCTTTGTCATTGAAGAAAAATACGACTTTAATCAATCCACGAAAAGAATCTGGATCATTGATCAGATCAAGAGCGGGGCCTTGTCTTTGATCCTCTTGGCTTTGATCCTTTCCTTGATTCTCTGGATGATCCGAATTTTTCCCCATCGATGGTGGCTTTGGGGATTCCTGGCCCTTTCCAGCGTTCAACTGCTCCTGACGATCCTGTATCCCATCCTGATCGCCCCATTATTCAATAAATTTATTCCCATTGAAAATCAGGAACTGGCGGAGAAGATCCATGAATTAATGGAAAAGGCCGGTATTCGAATCAAAGGGATATTTCAGATGGATGCCGGAAAGCGCAGCCGGCACACCAATGCTTATTTTACGGGCTTAAGCAAAACCAAAAGGATCGTCCTTTATGATACCTTGATCCGGAACCATCCTCAGGAAGAGGTCCTGGCCGTTCTGGCCCATGAAGCCGGACATTTTAAAAAGAAACATATCTTGAAGCAATTCCTTTTGGTTGAATTGGCCATGCTGGTTTTTTTCTATCTGACCTATCTTTTGATCGACTGGCCGTTCCTGTATCAAACCTTCGGGTTTAATAATCCCAAGGCTTATGCGGGTCTTTTGCTGATCGGGATCTTTTGGCAGAAGGCCGGTTTCTTTCTGATGCCTTTTCCCATGGCCTTGTCCAGGCGGTTTGAGCGCCAGGCCGACGGTTTTGCCGTCAGGATGCTTAACTCTTCCCAGGCCATGATCACCGGATTAAAGCGACTGGCGGCCGACAATTTGAGCAATCTTTTTCCCCATCCCCTCTATGTCCGATTCCATTATTCCCATCCCCCACTGTTGGAGAGAATCAAATCCTTAACAACGATATCAGAAAATTACAACATGGGGAAAAAAACAACGGGATGAGTTTCAGGGTTAGTCAATCAGAAGCTGAAACGAGTCAACCATCCTTCCCTTATAGAAGATCAAGCAGCCGTCTGCCTCTGACGGCTTTATGGGCCGGTGCTCTGGGTATCGCCTTTGCCCCGATTTTTGTCCGGCTCAGTCCGGTGGGACCGAGCGCCACGGCCTTTTGGCGGATTGTTCTGGCCCTGCCCCCTCTCTGGTTCTGGATGAACTTCAAAAGGGATGGGATAAGTGCAACCCCATCTCCTTCTTCTTTTTCCGACTATTTTTACTTAAGTCTGGCCGGCTTGTTTTTTGCCGGGGATCTGGCTATTTGGCACTGGTCCATCAAACTGACCTCAGTAGCCAATGCCACTCTCCTGGTCAACTTCGCCCCGGTTTTTGTCACCCTAGGTAGCTGGTTGATTTTTCACCAGGGCGTGCGGATGATTTTTCTCCTCGGTATGGCCCTGGCCTTATCGGGCATGGCCATGATCGCCGGCAATAGTTTCCAGATCAGTCTTCAGCATTTCTGGGGAGATGCCTTGAGTTTTACGGCGGCCCTTTTTTATGCCGGATACCTCCTGTCGGTTAAATCCCTGCGTGAACGCTTTTCCACTGCTACACTTATGGCCTGGAGTAGCCTGGTATCCGCCCTGGCCCTGTTGCCGATTACCTTATTGTCCGGGGAAAGCTTTTCTATTTCAAGCCTTCACGGATGGATGCTATTAATCGCTTTGGCCCTGATCTCCCAAGTGGCCGGTCAAAGTCTCATTGCCTTCGCTCTGGCCCATCTCCCGGCCTCTTTTTCCTCGGTGGCCTTACTGGTCCAGCCGGTTGCAGCGGCCTTTCTGGCCTGGCTCCTGCTTAAAGAAGCCCTTGGGAGCTGGCAGGCCCTTGGCGGTATAATAGTCTTGTTTGGAATCCTGGTCGCTAAACAAGGGAGTCCATCAGGATAGGACAGGCCAGAGATCCGACAGTCATAACCCCTGCTTTTTCCTTGACTCAATTATTCCAATCCAATAAATTGTCTTTGCCCAAATCTAAACAAAGATATTTGAATTTTTTCTCAATCATTTTAATTTGCTCTTAGAAGAAAGGAGAGTTATCGATGCGGAAATGGACGTTAATCATGGGACTGGTGGTCCTTACAGGTCTTTATTATTCAGGATTGGTACTGGCGGCCGGTTCAATCAAAATCGGTTTTAACATTCCTTTGACCGGTGACATCCCCAAAGTCGGCGAAGGATCGAAATATGCCGGGGAAATGTTGAAGGAACGTATAAACAAGGCCGGCGGATTAAAGGTTGGGAACAGAACCTATTCTTTAGAATTTATCTATCAGGACAACGAGGCCAAGGCCGAATCGGCGACCGCTGCGGCCCTAAAACTGATTGCCCAGGACAAGGTTTTGGCCATTATCGGTCCTCAATCGAGCAAGCAGGCCATCCCGGCCGGAGAAATATGTGATGCCAATAAGACGGTCATGATCAGTCCCTGGTCGACCAACCCTAAAACCACCTTGAATCGTCCCTGGGTCTTCAGGGCTTGTTTTCTGGACCCCTTTCAGGGACCCGTGCTGGCCAATTTTGCCACCAAAGAGTTAAAGGCCAAAAAAGCGGCTGTCCTTTATGACATCGCCAGCGACTATCCCAAGGGGTTGGCCGAGTTTTTCAAGGAAGCTTTTGAAAAAATGCACGGGAAAGGGTCAGTGGCGGCCTTCGAGACCTTTACCACTAAAGACCGGGATTTCAGTGCCCAGTTGACTAAGATCATCGCCTCCAAAGCCGATATCCTTTTTACCCCCCAATATTACGATGAAGTCCCCTTGATCGTCAAACAGGCCCATGAGCTGGGCTGGAAAAAGCCTATCCTGGGCAGTGATTCCTGGGGTTCGGCCGAATTGATGAAGCTATGCGGCAAAGACTGCATCGGCTCATTTTTCAGCACCCACTATGCTGCAGCCGGAGCCAAGGAAGCCACCAAAGAATTCATAGACAGTTATAAGGCCAAATATAAATATGAACCGGATGACGTGGCTGCCCTGACCTGGGATGCCGCCAGGATGCTTCTTCAAGCCATCCAGAACACCAAGGGGTTGTCCGGCAATTTGGGAAAAGACCGGCTGGCCATCCGTGATCAGATGGCCAAAATCAATGCCTTTGAAGGCATCACCGGCAAGATGACCTTTACCGGGAAAAGCGGCGACCCCATCAAATGTGCTGTTATCGTTAAGATCAGCCCGGAAGGAACCTTTACTTTTTACAAATCGGTTTGCCCATAACTAGTTCCGATGGAAAAGATCGGAGTTCGGAGTAAGAGATTATGCCTTTAATTAGATTTTTACTCCGAACTCCGATCTAATTACTCCGAACTAATCACTCGGAATTGACACTTAACGTATGAACGCCACTTTATTCCTGCAAAACTTCATCAATGCCCTGCAATGGGGGAGTTTTTATGCCTTGATTGCCTTGGGATATACCATGGTCTATGGGGTGCTGCTGCTGATTAACTTCGCTCATGGGGATATCTTCATGGTCGGGGCCTATATCGGTTTTTTTGTAGCCACTTTCCTGTTAGGCAGTTATGGCCTCCAATTACCCTGGACCCTATCGCCCGGAATAATACTTGTTTTGACCTTTGCTATAACCATGGCCCTGACAGCCGGCGTGGGAGTATTGATTGAACGGGCGGCTTACCGTCCCCTCCGTCGAAAAGGGGCCAACAGACTTTATATCGTCATCACCGCCCTGATGGTCGGATTGATTCTTGAAAACGGCAACCTGGCCCTTTTGGGAGCCAGCCGAAAATTTTTTCCGGAATTGATCCCTAAAGAGGTCTATCACTTGGCCGGAATCACTTTCACCAATCTGAAAGTTTTGGTGATCGTCATCACCTTTCTGGTCTTTTTTTTCCTCCAATTCGTGGTCAGAAAAACCAAATGGGGTATGGCCATGCGGGCCATTTCCTATGACCGGATGGCTGTGCCTCTTATGGGGATTCCGGTGGATCAGATCATTGTCATCACTTTTGTTTTAGGTTCCTCTCTGGCCGCCTTAGCCGGCATCCTCTTTGCCCTCTCCTACCCGGTTCTGGAGCCTTATATGGGGGCCCTCATCGGCTGGAAGGCCTTTATTGCGGCGGTAGTCGGGGGTATCGGTGATATTCGAGGGGCCTTTGTCGGCGGACTGCTTTTAGGTTTTATTGAAATCTTTTCCGCCACCCTTTTCCCTTCCACCTTCCGCGATCTGATCGCCTTCGGGATCCTCATGCTCATCTTGGCCTTTCGACCCACCGGCCTCTTCGGCCTGGCCCGTCGAACCAAAGTGTAAAGGAAACCACAGCCCTTATGAAACGCCACTTTCTGGTTTTTCTCTACTTCCTCATTTTCCTCCTGATCATCGGGCTTTCGTGGCTGGGCTGGGTGGATTCCTATTCCCAGCTGGTTTTAATGTTCATTGGGGTTAATATCATTCTTTCCACCAGCCTTAATCTGGTTAATGGCTATATGGGTGAATTCTCCTGCGGACATGCCGGCTTTATGGCCGTAGGGGCTTATGTGAGTTCCCTATTAACCGTCTGGTTCTTCACCCAAGGCTCTCCCTTCGGTCCGAACCTCCTGTCACCACAGTGGACCATCCTGTTTTTCCCTTTTTTACTCCTTTTGGGCGGGCTGGCTGCGGCCTTCGCCGGTCTGATGGTGGCCATCCCTTCTTTTCGAACCCGGGGTGATTATCTGGCTATTATCACCCTGGCCGCCAATTATATCATTAAAAGCGCCATTGAAAATATTCAGATCATCGGTGGGGCCAGGGGCTTTATGGGCATGTCGAGAGTAGTCAACGGAATGGAAAACAGTATTAATCTGCCCTGGATGATGATCTGGATCGGCATCTTTGTTTTCTTAACGATCCTTTTGATCCAACGTTTTGTCGCTTCCACCTACGGTAAGGGTATTCTGGCCATCCGCGAAGATGAAATAGCTGCCGAGATCATGGGCGTCGATACCCGCAAAGCCAAAATGATCGCCTTCATGTTTTCTTCCGGGCTGGCCGGGATTGCCGGAGGATTGTTTGCCCATATTCTCGGGTATATCAACCCCGGGAGCTTTACCATCATGAAATCCACGGAGGCCATGGTCATGGTCTATCTGGGTGGAATGGGTTCCCTGAGCGGTTCGGTCTTAAGCGCCGTCCTGCTGACTCTGATTCTTGAATTAATGCGTCCATTACAGGTATTTAAATGGGTGTTAGTGCCGCTGCTCCTTTTTTTGTTGATGCTTTTCCGGCCCGAAGGATTGCTGGGCCATCGAGAACTGACCGATGTCTTTCCAGGCCTTCGCCGCCTTTCCGGCCAAAAAGGGAGAGAATAAATCCATGTTTGAAATCCGAGAGCTGACCCATTATTTCGGAGGTTTAAAGGCAGTATCCAATTTTAACCTCCGGCTTGAGGGGGGAGAACTCATCGGAATGATCGGTCCCAATGGGGCCGGAAAGACCACAATTTTTAATCTTATTTGCGGAATATATCGACCCACTCGAGGAACAATTGAAATTCAAGGGAAAAACGTCATGGGTCTCCATCCCCATCAGATTACCGCTTTGGGCATCTCCAGGACCTTTCAAAATATCCGGCTATGGCCCAACCTGACGGTCCTGGATAACCTCCGGATTGCCTGTCACAATAACCTGGGCTATGGACTCTTGGATGTTTTTTTTCAAACGAACCGACAGACAACCGCCGAGGAAAGGATCCAGCATACAGCCGACCAAATGCTGTCCATTATGGGCCTTAAAAAATATGCTCTAAGTCTGGCCAAAAATCTCCCTTATGGTCTGCAACGCAGGGTGGAAATCGCTCGAGCCCTGATGACCCATCCCGCCTTACTCCTCTTGGATGAACCGGCTGCCGGCATGAACCTTCAGGAAAAAGACGACCTGATCAATCTCATCCGCTGGATACGCGAGGAATTCCGCCTGACCATTTGGATCATCGAGCATGAAATGAGACTGGTTATGAACCTTTGTGAATTCATCCAGGTCTTGGATTTCGGCGAAATCATTGCCATGGGCCTTCCGCAGGAGATTCAAAACAATCCCCAGGTTATTGAAGCCTATTTGGGGAAAGAGGAAAATTAATGTGATGCTGCTTTCCGTCGAAAATTTATGCGTAGCCTACGGCCTTATCGAAGCCCTTCATGGAATAAGTTTCCAGGTCCATGAAGGGGAAATCGTTACCCTGATCGGGGCCAATGGGGCCGGCAAATCCACATCTCTGATGAGCCTTATGCGCCTGCCCCCGCCGGAAGCCCCCCTCTTTCGCTCGGGCCGGATGCTTTTTCAAGGGAAGGATCTGACCCAATATCCTCCTCATGAAGTGGTCAATCGATTAGGGATTTCCCTCGTTCCGGAAGGCAGAAGGATATTCGGCAACCTGACGGTCTGGGAAAATCTAAAACTTTCCGCCTATGGGCAAAAGGATTCTCAACGGATTCAAAAAAACTCCAGACGGGTCTTTGAGCTTTTCCCAAAATTAGAAGAACGTAGAAACCAGATGGGCGAGACGCTGAGCGGAGGGGAACAACAGATGCTGGCCGTAGCCCGGGCCATGATGATCCCCGGCAAGTTGATGCTCTTGGATGAACCCTCTATGGGCCTGGCCCCGGTATTAATGTACGATCTCTTTCGGGTCCTGAGGGAAATCAATCAGCAGGGCACCACCATACTTTTAGTGGAACAGAACGCCCGCATAGCCTTAAAAAATGCCCATAGAGGTTATGTGCTGGAAACCGGAAATATCGTCCTTGAGGGTACGGCCCAAGAGTTGGCCAGAAATGAAAAGGTAAAGAGTGCCTACTTAGGAAAATAATGATAAAAAAATGTTGGGAGTTTAGAGTTCGTGATTCGGAGAAAAAAAATCAAAACAACGAACTCTAAATTCCAAACTTTTAAAGGAGGAAAGAATGATTATTCTATCATTAGCTGTAGGAATGATCCAGGCCAATTGCTACATTGTGGGTTGTGAACAAACTAAAGAGGCCGTGGTCATTGACCCCGGAGGTGAAGCTAAACGTATCCTGGCTGGCCTGCAAAAACACACCCTTAAGTTAAAATATATCATCAACACCCACGGGCATTTTGACCACGTGGAGGCCAACAAGGCCTTAAAAGACCTGACCGGGGCACCTATTTTGATTCATCGTGAGGATGCCCCGATGCTGTCGCACGGTGGAGGCATGTGGGGGATGGGCTCTCAAACATCTAAGGCAGACCAATTCATTAAAGACGGAGATCGGATTGCTTTCGGGCAGATCACCCTGGAAGTGATTCACACCCCAGGACATTCCCCCGGCGGCATATCCCTTTACACGCCCAATTGCGTTTTTGTGGGAGATACCTTGTTTGCCGGTTCTATCGGACGGACCGACTTTCCAGGCGGAGATTACGACCTGCTGATCTCCTGCGTCAGAAAACGTCTTTTTGTCTTGGGCGATGAGGTCAAGGTCTACCCCGGCCACGGTCCGGACACGACTATCGGTTATGAAAGAAAACATAATCCGTTTTTTACGTAGAAAGTCCATGTCTTCACCCATCCCCTTTCAGTCAGTTTTTTTAAATGGGTTTTAATGGAGGTCATCCCTTCCCCTCATTTTTTTCATTGACACTATACCCTTAAGCGTTATACTGGTATATATTATGATCCGGTCATTTGTCGACAAAGAAACAGAAAAACTATACATAAACGGTAAAAGCAGAAAGTTTCCCCTTGCCGTTTGTAAAGTTGGACTTCAAAAACTGGATTATTTAAATGCCGCCGCAACCCTGGAAGATTTACGGAAGCTTCCGGGAAATCGACTGGAAGCGTTAAAGGGGAAATATGAAGGAAGATTCAGCATTCGTATCAATGAACAATATCGAATACTATTTAAGTTTATGAATTCGGACTCCTATGATGTAGCCATAGAAGATTATCATTAAAGGAAGGGAGATATGTTTAAATTAAAACGAAGGCCCACACACCCAGGTGAAATTTTACAGGAGGAATTTTTAATTCCGCTTAAAATTACCCAGTCCCAACTGGCTAAGGATTTAAAAACCACTTTTAGGACGATCAATGAGATAGTGAAAGAAAAACGCAATATCAGTCCGGAAATGGCCCTGAAGCTGGCCAGGTATTTCGATACCTCTCCCGAGCTCTGGTTGAACCTTCAAAACCAGTACGATCTTTATCGGGTCCAGGAGAAAAAAGAAATAATTCTCAAGAACATAAAGCCGTTTCAAAAAGAAGCTTTCGCCTAATGAATAACTGTCATTTATGGACATGTTCCTGACCCGGGACCGCCAGTTCGAGCATGTCAATCAAATCGAAGCCAATATCTTACCATTATAATAACAGTTAAGACTTTGGATCTATATTAATGGAATCGGTAAAACCATTATGGGAACACCCTGGCGGAAAGTTGATAGAAGAGGGGCCAGATTCATTAACCAATGAGGAGCTGGTTGCCATCCTTATCGGAACAGGGTATAAAGGCAGAACAGCCCTGGATATTGCCAATGACCTCTTCTATCAATTTTATTCTTTTTTTGGGTTATTGGGGAAGAAACCGGAAGATCTAACCAGGATCAAGGGGTTGAAAAAAGGCAAGATCGACAGGATTGCCGCTGCCTATGAAATCGCCAAGAGAATCATTCAGGAAAAACGGCGGAATCTGCCAATAAGAAAGATTACCCTGGAGTTGCCGAGCTTATCCGATACGGAGTTATTGGCTGTATTAATCGTCAACGGATATAAGAAAAAGTCCGCTAAAAATCTGGCTGACGAATTGCTAAAAAAATATTCAACCTTTTCTGGCTTTGGGGACCAAAGGCTTTCCGATATCGCCAAGATTAAAGGATTGGGGGATGTCAAAGTGGTCCGGATTGCCGCCGCTTTAGAAATTGCCCGAAGGGTGGTGCTAATTCTTGAGAAGGAATAGATTAGAAAAAAACCGAGAAGCAAAATCTCTTCCAACCGGTGAAGGGACACAGGAACATCTTAACCGCCAAATTCCTCCTCAAGCCCATACTCCCATGTACCTTTGGCATAAATACTGGTCCAGGAAGACCTGGAATGTGGTCGGAGAATTTATCAAGACCTATTGTCCTGAAGGGGGTATCGTCTTTGATCCCTTTGCCGGTAGTGGTATCACCGCTATGGAAGCCTTGAAAAATGATCGTAGGGCCATCGTCTGCGATTTAAACCCCATTGCTACGGAAATCATAAGACTGACGATCAAACCGGTCAATGAGGTTCATCTCTATGAGGCCTTTAAGAGGGTAGAAGAAAAAGTTAAAGAAAAAATCGAGAAACTTTATTTCACCCTGTGCCGGAAGTGCGGCAGAGAGATTGTTTTTGATTGCGCAATTTGGGAGGACGACCAATGCCTGGAGATTCGCTATCAATCCTGTCCACATTGTGGAGATAGAAGAGAAAAAGAATGTAAACTGAATAGATATGACAAGGACCTTCTTGAAAAAATTGAAAAGAAGAAAATTAGGGAATGGTATCCTACCAATTCACTTTATTACCCGGATGGGAGACCCTTCAAAGAAAAACAACAATATGAATCTATAGACCAGCTTTTTACAAAACGTAATATTCAAGCCTTGGCTTGGTTGATGGAGGCCATAGAAGAAGAACCCCTCAAGGATTTAAAAGATTTTTTAAAAATGGCTTTCTCTTCGATGGTACATCTTTGTTCTCGTATGATAGCAATTAGTAATCCAACTCCCACAAGTCATCATACCTCTTTTTCTTCAACAGGTTGGACTCAACATAGTTACTGGTATGCTTCCCGTTTTATGGAACAAAATGTCTGGAATAAGTTTGATAGCGCCATAAACGGCCACCAGGGGCTAATAAAGGCCAAAGCCGAATCAAACAGTTATTTTAAACAAATCAAAATAGCTCCCTCACTTAAACAATTTCTTTCCGGTAAAGGTGATGTCTTTATTTATAATGGTTCCTGTCTTGACTTGATGCCCAAGATCACTCCCAGCGTGGCAGACTATATCTTTACTGATCCTCCTTATGACGCCTCTATCCAATATGGTGAACTTTCTTATATGTGGATTTCCTGGCTGAAGTTAAACGGGGAATATCTGAAAGATATTTTGTCTAATGAAATCATCAGGAATGAAAGGCAGCATAAGGACTTTGGGGTTTATCATTCTCTTCTCTCCCGCAGCTTCCAGGAGATGTTCGTTGTGTTAAAACCTGGCGCCTTTCTCACAGTAACTTTTCATAACCCAATCTTCAAGGTGCGGAATGCCACCATCAGGGCCGGTGTATTTGCCGGTTTTGAATTTCAAAAAATTCATCACCAACCTCTTGGCCAAGTATCACCAAAGGCCATGCTTCAACCTTTTGGTTCAGCACAAGGAGATTTTTATCTCAGGTTTAATAAGCATTTCCATAAAGCAATCACTAAGCACCAAGAAATTGATGCGATTCGTTTTGAGAATATTGTAGTGGAAACAACAATTGCCCTTCTAGCCGAAAGGGCCGAACCTACTCCCTATACTATTATCATAAACTACATTGATCCGGTTTTAGCCAAAAATGGATTTTTTGGAAGTCTTCATACCGGTCTGGATATTAATACCATTCTTAAAAATCATCTCGATAAGGAATTTGTACTACTTCCGACAAAGGTAGGAGGCGTAGAAGGAAAATCTTGGTGGTTTAAGGATACCTCAATGGTTCCCCATCTGAATGAAATCCCCTTAACCGAGCGAGTGGAACAAACGGTTTATAGAAAATTGAATCAGATAGGGCGGGTTACCTTCACACAAATCTGGGATGCTGTCAGCACAGAGTTCCCCAATTCACTTACTTCGGACAGCACCAGTATTTTGGATGCCCTTAAAATCTATGCCCGTCAGGTTTCAGGCGGTTATTGGATGTTAAAGCCTGAGATACGTCAAAGAGTCAGTCAACACAGCGAGCTTATCGTCATTTTAGCCGTAATCGGTAAGAGCCAAGGGTATGATATCTGGATCGGAAAACGGGAGCAGTCGGATAAAGATAATGGTCTGGTGGCCAGAGGAAAAACTCTCAGAGAATATATGACGGTAAATCAACTGAAGGTCAACAATGCCAAAAACCAGGAAGTAATCGAGCAAATCGATTTAATATGGATGGAAGATGATAAAATAAAGGCGATTTTTGAAGTGGAATCCACAACCGGTATGACCAGTGCATTAATGCGGGGTTCCAACGTGGATAAGGCCGTTGATAAATTCATGGTCATACCTGGAGAGCGGGAACCGGAATTTAGAAATAAAATGACTTCCCCTCTTTTTAAAGAACATTTTGAAAATGAAAATTGGAAGTTAATCTATTTTGATAAATTAAGACAGACCTTTAGTCAGGAAAAAAATAAAACAGATATTTACAAATTGATTAATCAACATCCTCTACCAACATCAGCCAAGAAGGGTAAAGGGCTTTGTTCTGAACAGGGTCGGTTATTCTGAGAAAACATTAAAAAGCCAAATCTTTCAAATTGACTAATATTGAGTTGCCTTAAAAATGTCCCTGAAACAAAGCCGTAAGTCTTTTGGTATATTTGAATCGTCCTTGGTTTATAATATGCCTGAAGGGGAGATTGTCTTATATAGTTCCTCGGATGGATCGGTGAGCCTCGATGTGCGTTTGAAACAGGACACCATTTGGCTAACTCGGAAACAAATGACTAAAGTTCCATATTTGTCCAATATTTTTTAAAAACCTAAGTAGATACCCACATACCGATGCTTGTGCGTATGTATCAAAAACGGCTAAAAGGGTACAAAGCTATAGGATACACAATTGAAAAATACCCCAAAAATATTTGATTTAAACTCCCAGTCATTATTCGCCTTTCATAGTTTCTCTTGACATTTATTCCTTAACCTGTTAAAGATATTAAATAAAATCTTTAGAACGTCCACCTTAATGGGAAGAGTTCGGTATTTTTTTAAGATAATTTATCGGGACAAACCTTAAAAAGGAGGGTAATCGAATGAGCGAAGAAATCATTGGGGTTGTTCGAACCTATTTTTCCAAGATTAGCGTAGCTGCAATCGAGGTAACTCAAGGCAAAATTTCTCTTGGAGATACCTTGAAATTCAAAGGGCACACTACGGATTTTGAAATGACCTTGGACAGCATGCAAAAAGACAACAAGCCTATTAACGAGGCCGCTGCCGGAGATTTAATCGGCATCAAGGTTCCGGAAAAAGTCCGTGAACATGATACGATAACTAAAATCACACCCTGATGCTGGCTTTTTCTATTAAACCTTCAAGGTATGAAAAAGGATTCAAGGGGCCAAGGGATCAAGGACCGCAGGGCGGAGTAAATGGCGTAAAAGTAAAACCCGCAGTTCCCCGGAGGGGAACCTTTTCCATAGCTCGACGAAGTCGAGCGGCTGAACCCTGGAATCCTTGACTCCTTTTTTCGTACTAATAATTTAAACAGCCTGTTTAATAAACTTTTGATTTTTTCATAAATATCTCAATCTGTCATTATGATACCTGAGGCACGATATAGGATACACGATAAAAGCAAAAGCGAAATAATTCTCTGTCCGGATCTTGGATCATAGATAAGGCCGTAATAAATGCCGTTTTGGAGAGCTGATAAATCCGATCATATCTTGGTTCCTTTTATCGAAGGGGATGGAAGTGGACCGGATATCTGGCGGGCCACCCAGCCGGTTTTGGAAGCCGCTGTCCAAAAAGCCTATTCAGGAAAACGAAAAATTGAATGGCTGGAAGTCTTGGCTGGTGAAAAGGCCCAGGCCCAAACAGGAGAATGGCTGCCGGAAAAAACCCTGGAAACGATTCGTCAAAACGGATTGGCCCTAAAAGGCCCCTTAACCACACCGGTAGGGAAAGGAATCCGAAGCCTTAATGTCCAACTCAGGCAGCAATTAGATCTCTATGTCTGTCTTCGGCCAATCCGTTTTTTTGCCGGAATGCCCAGCCCTGTGCGCCATCCCGAATTGGTGGACATGGCCATCTTCAGAGAAAATACCGAGGACGTTTATTCCGGAATCGAATGGCCGGCAGAAAGTGATGAGGTCCGTGAGCTCATCGAATGGATCCAAAAAAAGACCGGTAAAAAATTAAACACCGATTCAGGCCTTGGAATAAAACCGATCAGTCGTTCGGGAACCAGGCGCCTGGTTCGCCGGGCCGTCGAATACGCCATAGGCCGGAACAAACCGAGCGTTACCTTAGTCCATAAAGGCAATATCATGAAATTCACCGAAGGGGCCTTCCGGGATTGGGGTTATGAACTGATAAGGCAAGAATTCCCCAAGGAAACCATAACCGAAGCGGAACTTCAAAAACAACAGGAGGAAACCCGATCCTTTAAAAAAGTCATCATCAAAGACCGGATTGCCGATATGATGTTTCAGCAAGTCCTTTTACGTCCGTCCGAATACTCGGTCATTGCCACCACTAATCTTAACGGGGATTATCTTTCCGATGCCCTGGCTGCGCAGGTTGGAGGCTTGGGCATGGCCCCCGGGGCCAACCTGGGTGACGATTGCGCCGTCTTTGAAGCCACCCATGGTTCAGCCCCGCAATATGCCGGCCTGGATAAAGTCAACCCAGGGTCTTTGATCCTTTCCGGTGCCCTGTTATTGGAGCATCTTGGCTGGCAGCAAGCCACGGACTTAATTTATAAGGGTCTGTCAAGGACCATTTCGGAAGGCGAGGTCACCTATGATCTGGCCCGCCAAATGCCCAATGCTCATGAGGTCTCATGTTCCCAATTTGGTTGGTCCCTAATCGAACACATGGGATAACGGCTTCTTGGCCGGCCGGATTTTTCTCCCTCTTCTTCCCAGAGAAATGTCCTTTTTGCCAGAACTTGTTAAAGTTCCAGGGAGAAGAAATTCCCGGTCTGTGCCCGGCATGCGAAAAAGACATTCAATGGATGCTTCCTCCATACTGTCCCCGCTGCGGCCGGCCTTTCCCCAAAGGAACGCATTCAAACCTCTGTTCCGATTGCCTTCAACAAAAACTTTTTTTTGATTGGGGCCGGGCTGTGGTTTTGTATGAAGGGATTTTTGCCGAGGCCATCCAGCGGTTTAAGTATCAGGGGGATATCCATCTTGCCCACCCGTTGGGTTGGTTCTGGAATAAAATAAATTTGGAAGCCCTTTGCTTTGAGGCCATCATCCCAGTCCCGCTTCATCCTGCCCGGCTGCGGCAAAGGGGTTTTAATCAAGCCCTTTTATTAGGAAAAATCCTGGGAAAGATCCACAACAAAAGAGTCTTGGCCAAGGTACTCCGACGAACCAGGAATACCATTCCTCAGGTTCAGCTGGATCATTCGGAACGGGCGAAGAATGTCCGCGGGGCCTTTGCCGTTAAGAACCAACAGGAAATAATAGACAAAAGTGTTCTTTTAGTCGATGATGTCTTTACCACCGGAGCAACGGTTAACGAGTGTGCCAGGATTTTAAAAAAATCCGGGGCCAAGGAAGTCTTTGTCTTGACCCTGGCCAGAGTAGGAGCTGAATGATCAATAAAATTATCTCTCGTTCTCAGGTCGCTGGCTTAATGAAGGATCTGAAAAAGAAGAGGCGAAAAATCGTTTTTACCAACGGATGCTTTGATCTCCTGCATGTCGGCCATGTCCGCTATCTTAAGGAAGCCAGGGGACTGGGAGACTGTCTGATCATCGGTTTAAACAGCGATCAATCGATACGGCAGATCAAAGACCCGGCTCGTCCTTTAATTTCTGAAGATCAGCGGACCGAGGTGTTGGCTGCTTTAGAATGTGTTGATTATATAGTCCTTTTTGATGAGGCCGATCCCTTCAAGTTGATCGAAGACATCAGACCCGACGTCCTGGTTAAAGGGGCGGACTGGTCCATGGACAAAATTATCGGAGCCGATCTGGTCCAATCTTACGGTGGAAAAGTGCATAGAGTCGATCTGGTCCCTTTGATTTCCACCTCGGAAATCATCCATAGAATTATTTCCCGCTATAAGAAACTACCTTCGAAATAATCTAAATAGGATGGTCAACAGAATACTGATAATGAGGCAGGTGGTGATCGGAAAATAAAAAGAAACCTTTTCTCCCTTAAAAAAGATATCTCCGGGCAATTTCCCGATCCAGGGAATCTTGGGCAAAATCATGAGGACACCCCCTAAAAGAACTAAAACCAGTCCCAAAATAAGGAGCGTCTTGCCTATTCCTTCAAAATAATTCACGGATTTTCCATTATCGTTAACGGTGTTTTTAAGACACCTCATTTTAACTTCTTCCCCTACTAAGTGTCAATAACAGTAAAACTTTGCCCTTCTTCACTTTTTGAAAGCCATTGGATAGGGTCATCTTTTATAAAAATGAGGTTAAGTAGTCTTTTTTCTGGGTTGCCCATTAAAAGGCCATGAGCTTCTTTGCCGGGCCAAAACTTGAATGATGTTTCAGGAGCAGGCCTACCCCAAAGAGGGAAATTGGTACGGAAAAAACTTAGGTTTCCTGGGAATTTCTCTTTTTACAGGCCAATTGAATCATAATTAAATGTTACCAAGAGGATAGTAGGATAGGGAACGTTGACTCATAATTAATGTTACCGAGAAGCCTTAACCAAGTCATTCTGGAACTGGACCTGATAGATTT
>JBEKPQ010000070.1:0-20758 GCA_049520575.1 Thermodesulfobacteriota bacterium
TGAAGAAGAAAAAAACACTATCCTATATGCTGTGCCCACCATGGTCATTCGGCTGGCAGACCTGGCCGGCCATCAACCGCTGAAAAGGTCCAGCCTGCGTTTTTGTATTTCCGGGGGGGCCTCACTTCCGGTAGAAATCCTGCACCGATTTGAAAAGAGCTTCAAGACAACCATCTATGAAAGCTATGGGCTAACGGAATTTTCTCCGACCTGTGTTGAAAACCCTTTCGGCCGGCCGACTCGGCCTGGTTCGATCGGGTTGCCGGTCCCGGGTTTTCAGGTCCGAATTGTGGATGAACAAGACCGGGATGTCCCCTCTGGGAAAATCGGCGAGTTGATCGTCTCCGGAGCGGCCATGATGAAGGGATATCTGAATAATCCGGAAGCCACGGCCGAGGCCTTGCGAGGCGGCTTTTTGCACACCGGTGACCTGGCCCGCAGGGACGAGGAGGGTTATATTTTTATCGTTGACCGCAAGAAGGATTTGATCATCCGGGGGGGATATAATATTTATCCCCGGGAGATCGAGGAAGTTTTATACACCCATCCGGCGGTCCTGGAAGCGGCGGTTATCGGCATGCCTTCTCCCGATTTAGGAGAAGAGGTGGCTGCCGCGGTGGTTCTCCGTCCGGGCGCTGAAACCACGGCGGAAGAACTGAAACAATATGTTAAGGCCCAGGTCGCTCCCTACAAATATCCCCGCATCATTCAATTTGTCCATGAATTTCCTAAAACGCCTTCAGGCAAGATTATTAAAAGGGATATTTTGCTTTAAAGAAGACCGGGATCTCGGAGGGGAAATTATTCCCTTCTTTTTAATGCGTTGAATAAGAGTCCATCAAGCCTGACAAACCCGTAAAAAGTCATCTTAAAGACGGCACAGAAAAAAGTTCTCCCGCCAAAGGCGGGACTGATGGACTTTTTACGAAGCTGTCAGGCTTAAAGAATAATAATCTTTTTGATAGCCCGGACAATCTCCTCGGGTTCGTCCATGACTTGGATGATATCCATATCCTCTGGAAAAAGCATACATTCCGCGCAGACCACCTTACGCATCCAGTCCAACAATCCCTGCCAGTAATTCCGGTTCACTAAAATAACCGGAAAGGGTTTGATACGGTGGGTTTGGATAAGGGTGATGGCCTCAGAGAACTCATCGAGGGTCCCAAACCCGCCGGGAAGGATGACATAGGCGACAGCATATTTAACAAACATGACCTTGCGGACGAAGAAATAGCGGAAACTCATTCGAATATTGGCATAGGGATTGGGCTTTTGCTCATAAGGGAGCTGGATATTCAAACCTACGGATTTGCCACCGGCTTCGGCCGCCCCTTTGTTGGCCGCCTCCATGATTCCAGGACCGCCGCCGGAGATGACATTAAATCCGTTCTTGACTAAAAGCCCGGCTATCTCCACCGCCTGTTCGTAGTTGGGCTCCCCGGGTTTGGCTCGGGCGGAACCGAAAATGGAAACCGCCGGATAAACTTGCGACAAGGCTTCAAAGCCGTCCACAAATTCGGCCAGGATTCGAAACATCCGCCAGGTATCCTTGACGGTCAGATCATCAATGAGATATTGCTGCTCGTGATGTTCAGGTTTTAAATCCGTACTCATAGACCCATCCTCGCTTCAAAACAGTTTACTTTTTCATTGAATTCTCACTCATCTGCTTATATTATTTCTTTTAGACTGTCAATAGACGTTATTTAATGGGTTCAAGGTTTAAGGTTCAAGGTAAAACCTTAAAACGAATACCGTATAACTTATACCAGAAGCAACTTTGAATCCTCGAAATCTTCAGTCAATTAATCAGAAAGGTTATTAATCATGCAAGTCACTTGTTTGGGAGCAACCAGAACCGTAACTGGATCCTGTTTTCTTCTGGAACATGCCGACACGCGGTTCCTGGTCGATTGCGGCATGTTTCAAGGGGGAAAAGCGATTGAAAAAAGAAATTATTCTCCTGGAACCTATCGACCCCAGGACATAAAAAACATCCTCCTGACTCATGCCCATATGGATCATTCCGGGCTGATCCCTAAAATGGTTAAGGAAGGATTCAAAGGGAAGATCATCTGCACACTGGCCACTTTTGAGCTCTGCCGGATCATGCTTCGTGACAGCGCTCATATCCAGGAGATGGAAGCCGAGTGGCAAAACCGGAAGAATATCCGTTCCGGCCAGAAACAGGTGGAGCCCTTGTACACGATCAAAGATGCGGAACGCAGTCTGAATTTTTTTCAGCCCGTCGATCCGGAAGAGTGTCTGCTGCTCAGCCCTGACATTGAAATCTGTTTTCATCCTGCCGGACATATCCTGGGGGCATCCTTACTGGATATCCGTTTTCAGGAAAAAGGGTTCAATGGCAAGGTGATTTTTTCCGGGGATATCGGACGACGGGAAGCCCTGATCGTCCCTGATCCGGATATCATAGAGGAGGCCGATTTTTTATTCGTGGAATCCACTTACGGCAACCGGGAGCACAAGTCTTTGGAAGAAAGCAAATCCGAGCTCCTGTCAGCCATCCTGGAAGGGATTAAAAACGGGGAGAAGATCATCATCCCGGCCTTTGCCGTAGAGCGGACTCAGGAGCTCCTTTACATCCTCCATGAATTTAGAAAAAAAGGACAGATGCCCTCCATTCCCGTTTTCTTGGACAGCCCCCTGGCCATCTCGGCTACGGAAATCTTTAAAAAATATCCGGAATATTTTGATGAGGAGATGACCCAACTCATCAGCCAGGGGGAAAATCCTTTAGATCTGCCGGAGTTGAAATATACCCGGACCGCCGAAGAATCCATGGCCATCAATCAACAAAAAGGCTCGGCTATTATCATCGCTGCCAGCGGCATGTGTAATGCCGGCAGGATCAAGCATCATCTAAAGCACAATCTATGGCGGCCCGGGGCCCAGATCGTCATCACCGGTTTCCAGGCCGAGGGAACCCTGGGGCGGGCCATCGTTGACGGTGCAAGGAAGGTTCGTATCTTCCAGGAAGACGTGGTCGTCAAGGCCAAGGTGCACACCATCAACGGTTTTTCAGCCCATGCCGATCAAAAGGAATTACTGGAGTGGATAGGTCATTTCAAAAATCCGAACTTAAAGGTCTTTGTTATTCATGGCGAGGAATCGACCAGCCTGGCCTTTGCCCAGGCTATTCAAAATTCCTATCCTTTTCAGGTTAAAGTCCCGGAGTGGAAGGAAACCATTCCCCTGATCCCACCCCAGGCAAGGATCGCCGAGCCGATACCTGAGGCTGAAGAGATCCCAGCCCTGATTGCCTCTCTGGAAGGCCGTTTGCACTCCATCAAGGGTTATATGGGAGGATTGAACGTCCCCCAGAAGGAAAAGATCCAGGAGATTAAAGCTTTCCTAAAAAATACTGAACAGGATTTGAACGGATTGATGAAATAATTTTTTTGGCAATTCTCAGAATACAGAATACAGAATACAGAAGTCAGAATACAGAATAAAACGGTATATCTTTTTTACGATTAAGTTCCCTTCTGAATTCTGTCTCTTGGCTTCTGGATGCCATTATTTTTTTAAGGTTAACGATGAACCCTTCATTGGAAAAATATCTGGGCCGGGTCCGCCGGCCCAGTCGTTATTTGGGGGAAGAACTTTTTTCGGTTATTAAAGAACCCGAAAAAGTGGACCTTCGTTTTGCCCTGGCCTTTCCTGATTTGTATGAAGTCGGTATGTCTTACCTGGGGATGAAAATCCTATATCACATTTTAAATCAACTACCCGGAGTCTGGGCCGAAAGGGTCTTTACACCGGCCCCGGACATGATTCAGATATTGAAGGAGCAATCGATTCCCTTATCTTCCCTGGAATCGGGCCGGGCCCTTAAGGAATTCGGCCTAGTCGGCTTCAGCCTGCCCTATGAATTGGGTTTTACCAACGTCTTGAATATGCTTGCTTTGGGCGGGATTCCCATCTGGGCTGTTGAACGAAAGGACGGAGATCCCGTGGTGATTGCCGGCGGCCCCTGCACCTTCAATCCGGAACCCATGGCCGGATTTTTTGATGCCCTGGTCATCGGCGATGGAGAAGAGGTTATTCAGGAAATCTGTACGGTCTGGTTGAACTGGAAGAAGGCAGGGAGAGGCAGACAGGCCTTGCTGGCTTCCCTGGCTGAATTGCCCGGGGTTTATGTCCCGATACTGGCCGCAAGAAAAAGAGAAGAAACCGGGAACCGCGCGGTCATTCAAAAACGCATCATCCCTGATCTAAACCAGGCCGGGTATCCGGTCATTTCTCCCTTGCCCTTTCAACAAATCATTCATGACCGTCTAAGTGTGGAGATTGCCCGGGGCTGCAGCCGGGGCTGCCGATTTTGCCAGGCCGGTGTTATCTATCGTCCTGTCCGTGAGAGGTCCCCGGAACGGGTCTATCAATTGCTTGAAGAGGGTTTAAGCCGGACCGGATATGCCGAGGCCACTCTGCTTTCCCTGAGCAGCGGCGATTATACCTGTTTAAATCGACTGCTGCCGGCCTTGATGGAACGCTGGGAAAGGGATAAAGTGGCTGTTTCTTTGCCCTCCCTCCGGGTGGATACGTTAAACTCCGAAGTTATCGAACAGATTTTGCGGGTCCGTAAAACCGGCTTTACCATCGCCCCGGAAGCCGGTACTCAGCGCTTGCGGGACATAATCAATAAAAACATTACCGAAGAGGAGATCCTCCAAACCGCCCAAACGGTTTTTAACTTGGGCTGGAGGGTTCTGAAATTATACTTTATGATCGGTCTGCCTTCCGAAACGCAGGATGACTTGGATGGAATGATCCATCTGGTTAAAAAGATTGAAAGGACAGTTCGAAAAAAAGGAGGGCGGCTTAACATCCATGTAGCCCTTTCGACGTTTATTCCCAAACCCCATACCCCTTTTCAGTGGGCCGGACAGCTTTCTATGGAAGAAAGTCTTTCTCGCTTAAACGTTATCCGCTCGGCCTTGAATTCAAGATACATCCAGGTCAAATGGAACGATAGCCGGCAGAGTTTTCTGGAAGGTGTTTTGTCGCGGGGAGATCAACGCTTAAGCCGGGTTATTTACCGGGCTTTTCAAAAGGGAAGTTTTTTAGACGGCTGGGGAGAATATTTTTCCTGGCCAATCTGGCAGCAGGCCTTTGAAGAAGAAGGGGTGGATCCTCAAAGTTATCTCCAATCCCGGATTCGGGATGATTCCCTGCCTTGGGATTTTATCCATACCGGCGTGGAGAAAAACTATCTCTGGAAGGAATATCAAAAAGGCATGGTTGGTGAATCTACCTCCGATTGCCGGCAGGGGGAATGCAACCAATGCGGAGTCTGTTCTTCCCTAAAAGTCAAACCTCTGCTCTTTAAAGAATTCAGCATTCCTATGGGCCGTTCGTCAACACATTACCCCCGGGAATCCCTAAAAAAGTTCCGCTTCCTCATCACCAAAACCGGACCGTCCCGCTTCCTGGGCCATTTGGAATGGAAAGAGGCCATCATCCGATCTTTACGGCGGGCCGAACTCCCTTTGGCCTTTTCTCAGGGATTTCATCCCCTGCCCCGCCTTTCCTTCGGGCCGGCCCTGCCGGTGGGAATAAGCAGTCTGGGGGAATTTATTGACATTCAATTGCTGAATTGGCCGAATGTTGAATCTATTAAAACCCGACTGCCGGAGGAACTTTTTCCCGGAACAAGAATCGTTTCAATTACTGAGGTCCCTCTGAATAGTTCCCTGCCTCAAAAACAGTGTTATCAATATCAGGTGGAACTGGATAAATTGTTGGCGGACGTAGAAAGGGTAAAAGCATTTTTATCCTCCACCTATTGGCCGGTGGAAAAAACCAATAAAAAATCGGAGCCCTTCAACCTGAGACCTATGATCAGGTCAATGACCCTGCTGCCTGAAAACAACGGCACGTTTATCCTAACTTGGACCCTGGAGCCCAGTCCGGAAGGGGAAATCCGGCCAGAACTGGTATTAAAATCAGTTTTCGATCTGCCGGACGAGGTGAGTCAGGGTTTGATGGTGGTGAAGTCTTTAGCCGTTTCAGAGTAATGTTCATGAACACTTGAAACGGGTTCATGAAAGATAAAAATTATTCTAAGGTGTGCAAGTCAGGATTTGCCTATACAGGCATTGTCAAGTTTAATGGTGACTTCTTCCTTTACTCCTCAAACCTCCATTTTGAATAAAACGGAAGAGTTCAAACCGTAATCGTCGATAAAAGGGTCTTGGTAATTGTTGGACTTAGAAACGGCAAGGCATGATTTAGCCCAACATTGGTGTATTGAGCAAAGGAGGTTAATCAGAAAATGGATAACAGTAAGAAAGGGATATTATCCAGCCTGACAAGCATAATAAACTTAATTGGTTACGTTTAGGTGTTATTTCTATTTTATTGAATAAGCTGAAACTTACTGATATTATCCAGAAAACTGTTCAATAATATGTTATGTAGGTTAACAAGAATGCGCCGTTCAAAAAATGGTTTGACCACTCGCAGTGAAGATGACAGGGAAAAAAGAAGTGTGGAAATGGATACTACGTTGAAAGGGCCGCGAAACTGACAAACCAATGAATGCAACAATTACTGAGAGGAAAACGCCATGAAAAAACTATCTGTATTATTACTATGCGCTGTCATGAATCTGCTTTTCACCATAGAAGCAACGGCATGTACACGTGTTGTTTATCAGGGCCCTGAAAATACTGTAATCACTGCCAGGTCTATGGACTGGAAGGATGAAATACCGGCTAACATGTGGATATTCCCCCGAGGAATGCAAAGAAATGGGGAAGTAGGCCCCAATTCCATCACCTGGAAATCCCGGTATGGCAGCGTTATCGTAAGCTCATTTAATATCTCCTCTGCCGATGGCATGAATGAGAAGGGACTGGTGGCGAATATTTTATGGCTGGCGGAATCCGAGTATCCCAAGTATGACGGCAAACGAAAAGGATTAACTATTGCCGCTTGGGTACAGTATGTATTGGATAATTTCGCTTCAGTAAAAGAGGCCGTTAATGAACTGAGTAAAGAAAAATTTGCAATCGTTTCGGATTTCATTCCCGGCACGGACAAGTTTTCCACGCTTCATTTATCGATTTCTGATGCAACAGGCGACAATGCGATCTTTGAATATATCGGGGGGAAATTAGTTATTCATCACGATCGATCTTATAATGTCATGACGAACTCCCCGATCTTTACAAAGCAGCTTGCCTTAAATGAGTATTGGCGCGGTATCCCCGGAACAATGATGCTCCCCGGAACCAATCGCGCGGCAGACCGCTTTGTCAGAGCGTCCTATTATATCAACGCAATACGTCAGACAAGCGATACCAGAATTGCCGTTGCCGGTGCTTTCAGTGTGATCAGGAATTGCTCGGTGCCTTTTGGGATATCCTCAAAGGATGAACCCAATATTTCTTCGACCCGCTGGAGAACCGTATCCGACCAGAAGAACCTTGTATATTATTTCGAAAACGTATTAACCCCGAATGTCTTTTGGGTGGATTTTAAAAAAGTCGATTTTAGTGAAAAGGCTTCTGTTAAAAAACTCTCTTTAGAAAAGTATGAAACCTATGCGGAAGACGCCGTGGATTCATTTAAAAATGCACGTCCATTTAAGTTTCAAGGTTTATAATTGTATGTCTCATCTGTAAGGGAACGGATTATTTCGGTAGAAGGTTATATTTTCATATGAACGCATAACCAAATCAATCCAGCCGATCGCTGAGCTCCGGCTGATTTCTACGTTAACCTTTTGCTGCTGGAAGGAACTTAAAATGGATATTGAATTCACTGCTCACAATATTCGGCTCGACGACGGAACTCTCACGAAACCTGATGTAGGGTATTCAATGGAAGCTTATCCCTGGTTCGTTTCGGCGCGACGAATTTTGGAAACTGTATTCCCTGAAGATAAGCATCACCTCCGGCTTGTTGACATTGGGTGTTTGGAGGGTGGGTATGCCGTTGAGTTCGCACGCATGGGATTTCAGGTTCTTGGAATTGAGGTGCGTGAGGCCAATATCGCAGCGTGCAACTATGTGAAATCAAAAATCAACCTACCAAACCTGGAGTTCGTAAAGGACAACGCATTGAACATCGCAAGGCATGGCATATTCGACGTTGTATTCTGTTGTGGTCTGTTATACCACCTCGATAGGCCTAAAAACTTCCTTGAAACGCTTTCAGCCGTGACGACGAAACTCATGATACTACAGACACACTTCTCGACCAATGCCATCAATATAAGATCACGATTGCCAACGTTGTTGCAAAAGATATTGGCAAAGGTGAAGGTGAAAAATCGTCAAACCGACAAGTTCATTCTGTCTCAATTCAGTGCAAATGAAGGACTTGTCGGTAGGTGGTATACAGAATTTCCAAACGACAAATTATTTAGCAAACGAGAAACCGCTAAATGGTCTTCTTGGGACAATCGTCGATCTTTCTGGATTCAACGTGAGTACTTGCTTCAGGCAATACAAGACGTCGGTTTTGATCTCGTGGTTGAACAGTATGACAGCTTAGGACTAAACATCGCCGAAAACATGCTCCGCGGCTACTATCAAACAGATCGCAGGGGGACCTTTATCGGCATCAAGACTCAAAATGCCGCAGATAAATCCCCAACATGCTAACGACGGTTTGCACAGGAACGCTGATAAATCACCGCGCCCTGTGAAACCGGGCGTTGATAACTTTCCATCGGTAATTGTTAATTTTTGGAACAATCTCTTTAGAATAGTTTTAGGTGTAAGCCGCAAGAAGAGTTATCTTGAAACTGTCCGTCAACCCAAATACTGGTCAGGAAATCTAAGGATTAAAGGGGCCAAGTGATAAAGCTTCAAGCCCCAAGGTCCAAGGTTTAAGGGAAACCGTAAACCTTACACCCTAAACCTTATGCCGTTAATTTATATGAATCCTCGAACCCTATTTTCGCATGAAAGAAAGGAAAAACCGATGAGTCAATCCATACGTGTTGACCGAGATATTCCCATGAAGATGCGGGACGGCGTGACTTTGCGGGCGGATGTTTTCCGGCCCGACGACCAGGAGAAACACCCGGCAATTATCGTACGAACCCCCTATAATAAAACACGGTCGGTCACCAGCGATTTTTTGTCCCCCATAGATGCCGCCTTTGCGGGGTATGCCCTGGTGGTTCAGGACACACGGGGCCGGTTTGCTTCAGAGGGTGAATTCTCTATCGGGAGGTCAGAGGGCCAGGACGGATACGACACTGTTGAAAACATCGCCGCTGAATCCTGGTGTGACGGCCATGTGGGTATGGTCGGGGCCTCTTATCTGGGTCGCAATCAGTGGGACGCCGCCTTGGAAGCCCCTCCTCATCTGAAGGCCATCGCACCCCATGTCATTGGGGCGGGATATGTGAGTGAATCCGGCATGAGCGGGGTCAAGGAGCTGGAAACAGGTATAAGCTGGTTCGCCACCATGGCCCTGGATATGATCGAAAAGTTGTCCAGACAGGGGAAGGATGTCTCCGGCATGTCGGACCAGGTTCATTATGCCATGACCCATTTTGAAGAGGTCTGCAACTTTTTGCCCCTAAAGGATATCCCTTATTTCAAGTTTGAAGGGCTGCAGGAAGGATTCATGCGGCGTTTCAGTGATGAGAATCTGAAAGGGAAAAAAACCGAAGAGGATCTCTTCTGGGCCTACGAGAAAATTCAGGTCCCCTGCCTGCAATCGGCCGGTTGGTATGATATGAGTGTGGCCCACATCTTCCTTAATTTTTTTAAAATGAAAGAAAAGGGCGGTTCCCTTCTGGCACGTCAGGGGCAGCACATTATCATGGGTCCCTGGGTCCATGGATCGAGGCTTCACAATTTTATCGGGGCCCTCAACTTCGGCGCCTACGGCTCCGGCGCGGGGGGGTTCATGATCAGCCGGCATCTGGCCTTTTTCGATAAATACCTGAGGGGCATTGAAAGCAAATATCTTGTTCCCATCCGTTACTTCGTCATGGGCAGGAACCGATGGAAAAATGCCGATACCTGGCCCTTACCGGAAACCCAGTGGCAGCGTTTTTTCCTCCACAGCCGCGGCCATGCCAACAGCGCAGGAGATGACGGGATGTTAAGCAGGGAGGAACCGGGGAAGGAATCACCGGATATTTTTGTGTATAATCCTCTTGATCCTGTACCGACCCGGGGCGGTAGAATTAATCCGGACTTAAACCAAGCCGCGGGACCCCAGGATCAGTCCATTATCGAGAAAAGAAATGACGTATTATGCTACACCACACCGGAGTTAAAAGAAAAATTGGAGGTCACCGGTCCGTTGAAACTCCACCTGTTTGCCTCCACCTCGGCGGTGGACACGGATTTTTTTGTGAAGATGGTGGATGTGTATCCCAATGGACTGGCCATCAACGTGGCCGAAGGGGCCATCCGGGCCAGATACAGAAAATCCATTTTAAAGCCTCAACCGGTCACTCCGGGTGAGATTGAGGAATATGTGATCGACTTGGCCTCGACCAGCAACGTTTTCGGAAAGGGACATCGTATCCGGATCGATATCACCAGCAGCAATTTCCCCAGGTTCGACCGTAATATGAATACCGGTAATCCATTCGGAGAAGATGCCGTGGGCCTGCCGGCCATGCAGACCATATTTCATCAAACGGGACAGGCATCCTATATTGATTTTCCGGTGATTCCGGTTCGTTTCCCACTAAACCGGTAATACCCAATAAAACATCCTGAGATCATCTTCTCATAAATGGGCATCGAACCAGGCCAGCAAATCCCTATGCACCTCATCGCGAATGGTTTCATTGAGGATCTCATGACGCGCCCCCGGGTACAACTTGGTCGCAAGATCCTTAATGCCCAAGGTCTTATAGCGAACGATAAGCAACTTTAAATTAGCCGCGTTGTCTCCCGCCGCCGGATCATCGTCACCGGAAATGATAAATACCGGCAGATCTTTGGGAATGCCCGCTTCGTTTTCCGGCTTCCAACCTTCCCGTATTCCCTTGAGTAAATCCAATGAAAATCCAAAGGTAAACGGAAAGCCGCACCAAGGATCATCTACGTATTTCTGCACTTCTGCATCATCCCGGCTGAGCCATTCAAAGCCGGTTCGGCCCGGTTCGAAGCGTTTATTGACATCCCTGAACATGGCTTTAGAGATTCCCTCTCTGGGCAGCTTCTCTAATGACGCTATATTCTTTTCCAAATCCAGGCGCGCCCCTGAGGAGCCGCAGAGCACAACACCCGCAAGCCCCCTTCCCCATTGCTGAATGTAATGCTGAGCAAGCAAAGAACCCATGCTGTGGCCGAACAAAAAGATGGGTAGCCCCGGATTTTCCTTCTTGATGATATCGGTCAGTTGTTTGGCGTCTTTAACGATTCCGTTCCAACCGTCGACTCCGGCAACACCGGCCTTATCCATGGTACCTGCCGTTTTCCAATGAGCGCGGTGGTCGTTGGCATAGACCATGTACCCGGCGCCGTTGAGGAACTTTCCCAGGCGTTCATACCGCAGGCTGTGTTCAGCCGCGCCGTGGGCGATCTGAACCACGGCCTTGGATTTTACCGTTTCTGATGGCATCCATTTTCGCACAAAGATTCGAAATCCGTCCGGATCGGTAAAAGTGAAAGTAGTATCCTGCATCAGTTTGGACATTGATGAACCTCCCTACAGGTTGCTGAAAAAGGCCCATCTACTGCGTTGCCCTCATTTTTCGTCATTGCGACGTACTTCTATGTACGCCTCATTCCTCAAAATTTCGGGCGCCTTGTATCTGAACCTTTTTGAGCAACCTGCAAAAAATGAATTTTTCCGCAAATTGTTAAAGGTCAGGTCATTGAAAGGGTTTCAAATTACCGCAGGCAGCTCGCCTGGCCGACCATGATCTTTGCGCCTTTCTGATTTTCCATCCAGACATCCAGCGTAACCCAATTACCGGCTTCCTGGGGATCAATCGACTTCGTCTTCCCGTGAACGGTTATCTGGTCACCGTTTAAAGCCCCTCCGCCGATAAAGGAGATATTGATCTTTCCGTGGCTGAGCCATTTTTCTCCAAAGATGTTGTAGAGCATCTCCAACATGTAACTGAGCAGGGTGGACCCGGCAACCAGCGCCCCCCGCATCCCGTGTTTTTGGGCGTAATCCTCGGTATGGATGGGATTGCGCGCGTCTTCTTCTATAGGCATAAAGGCGATTTTATTTAAACCGGGGATCTCTTCACCCACTTGTAAGTTTATGGCCATGGCTTCCCTCCTTATTCGACGTTAATTCCCGTCTCTCGGCTTCTCATCAATACTTCACCGTTCTCATCCAGGGTCTCAAACTCAGCGACTTTGTAGAATCTACCCCGCTTGATGTACTTATCGACGATTTTACCCCGAATGAAAATCTTAGTGCCGATCTTAAAAGGTTTTAGAAATTCATGTTCGCTTTTAGCCCAAATGGCCGAACGTAAATTGGTAAATTTGGCGAACTGCATCCTGGGGTGCATGTTGATGGATGTTCCCGGCGGGGCAAAGTGCAGTTGGTCGATAACCTCCCTGGTCTGCCATTGCATAAGATCCGCATGGCTATTGATGGTTTGCTCATCCAACATCATTTCCCACTCTCCCAGATCGAATCCGATAGGGATGGATTCAAAATCCGATTCCAGACTCATTGTAAATTTTCCTCCTTTTGACTCTTAGGTTTTTCCCCTTGACTCCTGTTTCTTTCCCATTCTATATTCTTTTTTTAAAAAAGGAAATTTTTTATAAAGGTGTTTTCAGCCCGCGTCTGGTAGTCGTGGTGAGGGACAGCAAAGGAAACCATTTCAACTGACAGAACCGGGAAGCGATTGATGAAAGGATGACTGATGCAGACCATTAAAAAAAGGATACTGGTCGAGACCGATTATTTGGGGGCCAATGTAAGCTGCATATCCACTGCCAGGGGGCTGGTTTATGTAGACAGCCCTTTTTTACCCGAAGATGCTCAAAAGTGGGCTGATCTGACCAAAAAACAGACCGGCCGGGAAGCGGCTTATGTGATCAATACGGACCACCATTACGATCATGTGATGGGAAACGTATTTTTAACCCCGAAGGTGATCTGCCATACCAGGGCGGCCAGAGGCATGGCTTACCTGAAAGATAAAAGGCTCCTCAAACAAGTCATCGCAGAGGCCTTCCCCGAGGTGGTCTCAAAATTTGAATCCTTCATCGACCGGTTTGAAATGCTTCCGCCGCACATCACCTTTGATCGCGGACTTTCTCTGGATATGGGAGATGCCACCTTCGAACTTGAAATCGTAGGCGGGCACTCACCGGCAACCATTATGATTTATCTGGCCGAAGAAAAGGTCTTGTTCACCGGTGATAATGTGGAAGGGCAATTCCCTTTTTTTGGACAGACCCATTTTGGGAAATGGAAGGAAGGTCTTAATAAAATGCTGGCCATGGATATCGATGTCGTGGTCCCGGGACACGGGCCGGTGGGCGGGAAAGAGATGGTTGAAAAATATCTTGCCTTTTTCGAGACCCTGGAATCGGAAGTGAGGAAATTCCAGTCTGAAGGACTCACGACAGACGAGATGGCCATGAAAAGTGAAACCATATACTTTTTCCCCATCGAAGAAACCGAAGACCTGGATGAGAGAATTGCCCGGATAAGAAGGCAGTATAAGTTGGCCGCAGAAGCGGTGCTGAAAGGGAAGTAATAGACCTTTGCTCCCCTGTTTTTCCCTTGACTCTTTTTTCTTCCCCATTCTATACTTTTTCTAAAAAATATTTGCTCGTCATATTCGATTATAAGGGAATGACATGATGAAACTGAAGGATAAAGTGGCCATCATTACCGGCGGTGGTCGAGGCATCGGCCGGGCGATCGCCTTGGCCTATGCTGAAGAGGGAGCCCGCCTCATTGTGACGGCCGCGCGGGAATGGAAGGAGATTCAAGAGGTAGCATCTCTAACAGGCGGTACAGCCATTCAAGCGGATGTTACCAAAACAGAGGATGTCAACAAGGTCATTCAGACAGCCCTGACTTCTTATGGGAGAATCGATATTCTGGTCAATAATGCGGCCAGGGGGATGAAGTACGTCAGCGAAGAGTTTATGACGACCCCCGCCCTTTTTTGGCAGACCGACCCTGAGGTCTGGCGGATGATTATCGACACTAATGTCAACGGGGTTTTTCTGATGACCCGGGCAGTTGTTCCCATCATGCTGCAACAGCAGTATGGCCGTATCATCAATATTTCCATTCATCAGCGTACCATAGTACGGAAAGGCTTCAGTCCCTATGGCCCTTCCAAGGCGGCTCTGGAATCCATGAGCACCATTTGGTCCAAGGAATTGGAAGGAACGGGGGTCACATTAAATATGCTCCTACCCGGCGGTGCCACACAAACCGGGATGGTCCCATCTACTGTTCCCAAGGATCAGCTGGCACTGCTCTTAAAACCGGAGGTGATGGGCCCTGCTGCCGTCTTTTTAGCCTCCGATGAAGCGGCACAGGTCAATGGGAAAAGGATTGTGGCCATAGAATGGAATGAAGAACAAAAGAATAAGAAAAGAGATTTTGCGTGAAAGTGGATTTCAATAAATTGGACCGGGCCTTCAACCCCAAGGTGGTGGCCGTGGTGGGGGACAGCAAAGGAAATAATTTCAACTGGCTGAAAGCTCACAAATCGTTTAAGGGAAAACTTTATTCCGTCCATGTCAATCCCAAATCCTTCGAGGACATCAAGGCCCTGGGCATTGAAAACTTCCCCAGCCTTATGGATATACCGGAGCCTGTGGACCTGGCGATTGTCGCCGTACCCAGAAATGCAACCGTGGCCGTTCTGGATGACTGCATTCGCAAGGACGTGGCTGCGGCCCATTTTTTCAGCGCCGGTTTTTCTGAAACCAATACCGGTGAAGGAATGACGCTGGAACGCAGGCTGGTGAAAAAGGCGGAAAAGGCCGGGTTTCATCTCGTCGGTCCCAATTGCATGGGACTTTTCAATCCCCGGGTCGGAATCAAACAAAGTGAGGAACAATACATCGGTGTTTCCGGTCCGCTGGGCTTTATTTCACAGAGCGGGAGCATTGCCATCGGCTTCAGCCTGGATGCCCATACTCAAGGTCTGGATATCAATAAGTCCGTGAGCTTCGGCAATGGGATTGTGGTGGATTCCCCGGATTTCCTGGAGTATTTCGGCCAAGACCCGGAAATCAAGGCCATCGGCATGTATCTGGAAGGGGTGAAGAACGGACGGCGTTTTTTTTCCGTATTGAAGGAGGTGGCTGCTCGAAAACCGGTGGTCATCTGGAAGGGCGGACGCACAGAGGAAGGCGGGCGGGCAACGGCCTCACATACCGGTTCTTTGGCCTCATCCAAGATCGTCTGGGATTCGGCCATCAATCAATGCGGAGCCATTCAGGTGATCAGTCTGGAGGAACTGATCGATAGCCTGAAGGCCTTACTATTCCTTCCCCCGGTTTACGGAAACAGGGTGGCCATTGCCGGAGGGCCTGGAGGGCATTCCGTGATTGCCACCGATATTTTTGTAGAAACGGGGTTGAATGTGCCCCAGCTTACCGAAGAGTCCTATGCTGAACTGGAGACTTTCTTCGGACCCGTGGGAGGCAGTTACCGCAATCCCATCGATTCAGCCGGACCGGTTCCAAGGGATATGAAGCGGGTTATGGGCATCGTAGCCCAGGATGCCCATATCGACAATATGGTTTTTTTCGTTTCCACGAAACCGGGCTGGCATTTCACTCCCGAACAACTTAAGGGGGCCATGGACCTATTGGCTAGTGTTAAAAATAAAAGTTCCAAACCCTTAATGGTTGTTACTATGCTCTATAATCCCGACGCCGAAAAGGAAATAAAGGATATTATGTTCAACCTGCAGGGTATGGGCATCCCGGTTTTTCTTTCCTTCGAGCGGTGTGCCCTGGCCTTGAGAAATACCCTCCAGTACTACAACAACGTCCGCCGTCGTTCTGAGCTTTCCTAAAGGTGTACCGATTGAAGTGAAAGTCGAAGAATAGACCCTGTCAATGAGGCGGAGCAAATAAAAAGGGGGCGGGGGTTTAGTTTGAAAATAAAAATCAGGAATCCAGAATCCAGGAGTCAGAAGTCAGAATAAAAACTCTTAACCACTAGATTCTAAGTATTTATTTTAATGCTTCGTTGTGTTCAGTACAAGACAGGGCATGAACGCTTTGTTTGAAAATAGGATCCCTGGATTAAGGAGATTTTACTTCCACGCCTTTCACTCCGTCCTGCGGTCCTTGACCCCTTGAATCCTTTTTTTATCCTTCATGGTGTTCCGCACCAGACGGGAAATGAGCGTTAAATAAGAATGGATATTGAGGAAACATCACCTATGCCGGAAAAACACGAACTGGATAACATGTTCTATCCGAAATCAGTAGCTATGGTCGGTGCCTCGCCTAATCCTCAGGGATGGGGAGGAACCAGTTTTTTGTTACGGCTTCGAAATATCGGGTTTCCCGGAAAAATCTACCCGATCAATCCAAAAGCAACCGAAATCCTGGGTTTCAAGGCCTATCCCAATTTGCAGTCCGTCCCTGAACCGATTGACCTAGTCATTATTGCCGTCTCCGCACCTCGTGTCCCGCAGGTACTGGAAGACTGTATCGCCGTGGGGATAAAGAATGTGCACATCTTTAGCTCCGGATTCAGCGAAACCGGAGAAGAAGAAGGCAAAAAACTTGAGCAGCAGATTACGCAGATCATCAGACGCGGTAACCTGCGGGTCGTGGGACCCAACTGTATGGGGTTATATGTACCCGCCAGTAAACTGGCAGGGTGGGGAGTGAAGCCCGCCGGTACCGGGCATCTGGCTTTCCTTTCCCAGAGCGGTGGTCACGGAGAAATTCTCACCGCCTATGCCCAGTCGCTGGGGGTCTATTTCAGCAAAATAATAAGCTTTGGAAACGCCTGCGGACTCCAGGTGGCGGATTTTCTCGAATATCTTCACCAGGACCCGGATACCCACATCATCTCTATTTACCTTGAAGGGATCAAGGACGGCAATCGAGTTACCAGGCTTATCAAAGACATTAACCGGACCAAGCCGGTCATCATCTGGAAGGCCGGATTAACCGAGTCCGGTTCGAGGGCGGTTGCCTCGCATACCGGATCAATGGCCGGTGAAGGCCTAATCTGGGATGCCTTTTTTAAACAGACCGGTGCGATCAGAGTAAACTCCCTGGAAGAGATCATCGACGTCGTCCTGGCCTTCATGTATCTGAAACCGTGCCAAGGAAGACAAACCCTCCTCCTGGCTGGCGGCGGCGGAAACTCGGTGGCCTTTGCCGACATTTGCGGCCGCCAGGGTTTGGAGATACCTCCCCTTTCCGAAAAAACCAGGGAAGAGCTCAATGCTTTCATCCGCCTGGAAGGAAACAGCACCAGGAATCCCCTCGATGTCTGGATGGTACAAAGAGATGCTCAGCTCTATCGCCAAGTCATGGAAATAGCCATGGCCGACCAGGCCATCAATCTGGCCATTGTGGATCGGGTTGCAGGTGGTCTTGATGTTTTTGATGATGATCAATATCTTGAGGGGGACCGAGAAAAAGGGCTGCGTGAGGTCAATGATTTTCTGATCGATTTCGCCAAAAATAATCCTTATGGCAAACCGCTGGCAGTTGCCTTAGACCTGTATGGTAATGATTTATACGTTGCGGACAAAGCCGCTCAAACACGCTTGAAATTCGTCACCTCCGGTGTACCGGCCTATCCTAATCTGGAAACGGCTGCTAGGGCCATGGCCCGTTTCGTCAACTACCATGAATTCCAGGCGGAACACGGCCATAGACATCGGTAATTTATTTTATTACCAGCACCCCAGGTCAAATTTTTCATTTATCTATTGAGTTCTTGTTCAATCCGTTCTGCCAAGAACATCTTCAACAGCGACTGGTAGGGAACATCCCGTTTGTTGGCGATCAGTTTCAACTCTTCCAATACGGCTTCGGGGAGGCGAAGTGAAATCGTTTTTATTGAAGGCTTAAGTTTCGGCAACACCATTCTTTTGGCCTTTTTCCAATCCACGTATTCAGTTGAATCCTGGGACAGCCAAAACTTTCTTTCTTGGTCTTCATTCTTAAACTGAGGAATTTTCTTTTTCATGGGCTTGATAAATCTCCCTTTCTTTTCTATTCGTGTCTCGTGCTGAGATGACTCGGATCCTATTGCTTCGAACGGTAAAAACAAGAAAGAGCAGCCTGCCGGTGTCGGTTTTGCCGAGCACAAAGAAGCGATTTTCTTTCTCTGAATGTTTCGAATCATCACCGACAACAAAAGGCCGATTAAAAAAAATCTGTTCGCACTCCGTTGGGGCAACACCGTGCCTGGCTCTGAGCTTTTCGGTATTGTGGTCATCCCATTCAAACCCGGTACATTGAAACAGATTATCATTCATGATTTGAAAAGTATATATCAATCATATACAATTGTCAAAGCGAAAGGTGAAACAATTCTCATCTGGCGACATGGCCCGTTTCGTCAACTACCATGAATTCCAGGCGGAACACGGCCATAGCCATCGGTAATTTATTTTATTACCAGCGCCCCATGTCAATGACAACCAAAAGTGAATAAAGTGGACAACGTCTTCTTCTATTCCCTCAATTTTTCCGTTTGACTTTTATATTATTATATGTATAATTCTATATATTATTTTACTAAAGGAGTATCATCATGCAGGTCGAGACCGAGCGAATGGTTCCCATCGCCAAGCTGCAGAAGGAACTAACCGGGAAATTAAGAGAATTGACCGATAACGAGGAGCCTCTCTTTATTATGAGGAATAACTCGCTGGCCGCTGTGATCATGTCACCATCCGAGTATGAACTTCTGAAAGAGGCGGAAAGCATTCTGGAACATCTCGAGATTGCGGAGATGATCGATCGAAGGCTAAAAAATCACAAACGGGCTCACAATATCCCTTGGGAACAAGTGAAGGGGAAACGTGGCCTTTAAAATTGAATTTCATCCTGAAGCTGCCAAGGATTTTGCCCGGCTGGATGGTTCAGTTCGAAAGGAAATAGCACAAAAGATCGATGCCCTTTCGGAAAACCCGTTTCTTGGAAAACCTCTCGGGAACAAAATGGGCTTGGACCTCACAGGATTTTTCAAACTTTATGCGTCCAAGAAAAAAATCCGCATTGTCTATCGTCTCCTGAAGGATTACCTGGAAGTGATTGAAGTTATCGGTATCGGGAAAAGAGAGAAGGAGGAGGTTTATAAGTTAATTTTAAGACGTCTTCAGGCATTTCAGAAGAAATAGCCCTCGCTCTGCCGAAACCGACAAACAGAGGACAAGCAAAATGAAAGAATTGGAGGATGTCCCCTTCTTTGTCTTTGTTCTTTGTACGATTGTCAGGGATCGATCCGGGCCGTGGCACTGCCGCTTAAGACGACCTGACCGTTTTGATTGGTCGTCTCTATTTTTAGATCGACAAAATATTGCTTGTTTTCCTCCCGAATGGCTTCAACAATGGCCTTGGCATCCAGGTCATCGCCCGGCCAAACCTGGCTGGTAAAACGAGCTCCATATCGGGTCAGCCGTCCGTCCCCCACATAATTGGTGAGCATCTTTCCTGTCATGCCCATGGTCAACATACCGTGGGCAAACACCGAAGGATAACCGGCCACCTTGACCGTAAAAAGTTCATCGGTATGAATCGGATTATAGTCACCGGAAGCCCCGGCATACTGGACTATCTGTGTGCGTTTCAAGTCTTCGACAATATGTTCGGTAAACGTATCCCCAACTTTGAGTTGGCTTGCTTGTAGAGCCATAAATCATCTCCTCACTTGGCTTGATCAACCGCCCGTTCTGTTCGGACACCCACACCGCGTGACGTTACGACCAGTTCACCCTTTTGATCGCGGAATTCGATAATCGTCTCATTAAAGACCAGCTTTCCCGATCGACGTCCTTCCTTCTCCCATGTTTTCCCGGGCTTTACCGTAGCCGTAAGTATATCACCCGGCCGGATAGGACGGTGGTACTCGTAGTGCTGTTCCGCGTGGAGTCCCCTACCTCCACCGCCCGATTCTTCGCCCGATCCCGGTTTTATCTCCGTCGGGTCTTTACCCGACCCTGTTTTTATCCCTGTCGGCTCTTTGCCCGACCCAAACCAGGGCTGGCCGATCTTGGGGCGCAGGCGATAGTCAGGATCGAATTGCGCAGCGGCCTGAATAAAGGTTGGCGGAGCTATGACGCCGCCCGGTTCCGTAGTTTTGGCATAATCTTCGTCGTAATAAATGGGATTGGGATCGCCGATAGCCCTGGCAAACATCATAATGTGGCCGGCTTCAATTGGGAATTTTTTAATCGCCATATTCCCCTCCTTCTATTGTTCCTTCTATTTATTGTCTATCCGGAAATGAAGATTTCCCGGATAGAGCGATCAGCGAGTAGCTTTTAGCTTTCAGCAAAACCCTTTCCCCATCATAGGTTAGCTAACTGCTGATAGCTGACTGCTAAAGGCTTCATCCGGAAATTTTGGATTTCCGGATGAAAACTATTTAATCGACCGTATGAAAAATCCTCTTAAACCCTGACCTTCTTTTCTCTTCACCCTAAAAGATATGAGAAATAGCTCGACCTGTCAAGCAAGGTTTGATGGCCCGAATTGAATCATATTAAATGTTACCAAGGGGGTTAAACTAAAAGGATCGTTGACTCATAATTAATGTTACCGGAAGGAAGTGTCCGGTAGGAGGAAAAATTATGAGTCCACGATCGAAA
>JBEKPQ010000071.1:0-20720 GCA_049520575.1 Thermodesulfobacteriota bacterium
AATAAATGCTCGCCTCGTAAGCGAGCAGGGCCAAGGTAGACTCAAAAAGGGAGGTCTCCACTTTTTGTCCTACCCCGGTGTGTTCTCTGGCATAAAGGGCGGCCATGATACCTTGAGCGGCAAACATTCCTGCACCAAGATCACTGATGGCGATTCCTGCCCTCACTGGCGGCCTGCCTTCCTCACCGGTAATGCTCATAGACCCGGTAAGGGCCTGGATGATCACATCATAAGCCGGCCGGTCACGGTAGGGGCCGCTGGAGCCGAATCCGCTGATAGAACAACAAATGATCCTGGGGTTGATCTTCTTGAGGGTTTCATAATCCATCTTGAGCCTCTCAAGAACCCCGGGTCTGAAATTGTCTAATACGACATCGGAAATCTTCACCAGATTGTAGAAGATCTCTTTCCCCTTTTCCGTTCGAGTGTCCAGGGTGATGCTCTTCTTGCTGCGGTTGATACTCATAGTGTAGGCATCCTGCCCTCTATAGGCAGTCGGTCCGGTGAACCCTCTTTTGGTATTCACGGCCTCGATCTTGATAATCTCAGCCCCAAGGTCACCCAAAATCATAGAACCAAAGGGGCCGGCTAAAGCACGGGTGAGATCAATAATTCTTACATTGGCCAATGCCGTTTCCATTCATTTATTTCCTTTCTATGGTTTAGTTCAAAAAATATGTTCAAGGCACAAGGTTCAAGGTATAGGATTTAAGGTTTTACCTTGGACCTTAAGCCTTAAACCTCGATCCTTTCCTTGGCCCCTTGAATCCTTTTTGAGAAAACTTGTTTGGAAAGGGGGAGACTTTTATTCCATCCTTTCCATTGGGGCAACATCATGAATGATGAATGCGTTCAATAAAAGTCTTCATATTCTTAAAATCTTCCAGGGCCAGGACTGACCCCATGGTGTCTTCCGAGGTCTTCCGGCCCAGGGCTGGAGCGCACAAATCCATAAATTTAGCTCGCACCTTTTCCTTTTTTATTTCCAGTTCAGGTATTTCATTGAGGATGTCGTTAGAGCCTTGAAATATTTGGCCGGAATGGGTTTCCACTTCGACCTTGGCGGCCATGCCCTGGAGATTCGAATCAGGCAATACCTCTATCCTTTTCATCAAACCCCTTACTTCAGGATCATTCACTTTTTCATCGGTGAATGCCTGCATGCCCGTATCGCCTCTTAACAGGGCATTGGCCACACAATAATAAATACTGAACTTCCCTTCCAGCCCGGTTTTCGGTTCCTTTTTGCCGGCGATCGCTATAGCCGTCTGTGAAGTACGAACCGTTATGGATTTGATGTCCGGGACAGTCAAGTTTTCTTTCCGAACCATGTGCAGCACGGCCTCTATGGCTGAATGCGTGCCGTGACAAGAGGCATGATATTTCTGGGCTAATTTATCCGTGTCCCAAGTTTTTCCCAAAGAGGCTACGGCCCTTTCGTTTAATCGGCCTTTCAAAAGCTGGAAAAAACCGTCCGGTCCTTCCAGGATGTCTTCAGCAGAAGTAAAATAGTCTTCGGCCAGCAACCCCGCCTCCAGGCCTACCTGAGAGGCCCTACCCGCATGATAGGGCTTGCACATGGTGCCGAATACCCGCTTTAACCCCGAGGCCTGGGTTCCGGCAATGCCCAGGGCATAGATCGTCTGTTGTTCATTCAAACCCAACAACCTGGCGCAACCGGCGGCTGAGGCCAATCGTCCGATGGTGGATGTCCCATGCCATCCAGCCCCGTAATGTTCCACACCGGCACAGGCCCCGATAACCGCTCCGGCTTTAAGGCCGATGATGTAGGCTTTTAAAAAATCAAGCCCTGTTTTTTCTTTCCACTCGGCTAGGGCCAGCAAGCCCGGGAAAAGGGTCACCGAGGGATGGCCCGAAAATTGGGCCATGGTATCATCATAATCCAAGGCATGCGACATGGCCCCGTTAATTAAGGCGGCCAGACTGACGTTGGTTTTCAGGCCATGTCCCAGGACCGTGGCCTGGGGATTGCCTCCCATGAGCTCGGCGTAATGAATTAGCTTTAATACCAGAGGCTCATCCTTGCCGGCCATTAGAACAGCCAACCAGTCCAGAAAGGCGACCTTGGCCTGCTCAAAGCACTCGAAGGGGATAGTTGAAGAATCAACGTCAACAATAAATCGGGCGATGGTTTTGGTTAGTCCGAGATTTGCTTCCATCCTTTCACTCCTTACAAGTTCAGCGGCCTTTAAATTCCGGTTTACGTTTTTGCAAAAAGGCCTTCTGGGCTTCTTTCAGGTCTTCGCTATTAAAGGCCTGGGCCGTAAGTTTATTGGCCTCCCGGCGATCCTCGTCCGATAATTTGAACGATTGGGAAAGCAGATTCAGGATTCGTTTCGTTCCTTTTACAGATAAAGGGGCATTGCCGGCAATTTCTTCGGCCATTTCATAGACAAAGGATTCCAATTCCTGTCGGGGCAACAGGTAATGCACCAGCCCCATTTCCTTGGACCGCCCCGCCGGATAGTAGCGACCTGTAAAAAAAAGCTCCCGGGTATTGGAAATTCCGATAACCTGAATAAAGCGTGTCAACCCAGACAGCTGATAAATCAAACCCAATTTGGCCGGGGGCATGCCCATCCGTATATCGTCGGCACCGATGCGCAGATCGCAGCAGACGGCCAATTCACAGCCCGCACCAAAGGCATACCCGTTCAACAGGGAAATAACAGGATAAGGGAAGTTGATGACGCTGTTCAGGGCCAGCTCCAGGGGATTCTGTTCTCTCAATTGTTCCCGGGTTCTGGGGGAGACCTCGGTAGGAATCGCTCCGATATCATACCCCGAGGAAAAAGCCTTGTCGCCGGCGCCGCGGATGACCACCGCCCGCACCAAGTCCTCTTGAACAAAATCCTCCAGGGTCTGGTGCATCTGGATCAATAGGTCCGGAGAGAGGGAATTTCTTTTTTCAGGACGGTTTATGACCAGGGTTGCCACCCGCTCCTTTTTTTCAACCAATAAGATTTCTGTGCTCACTTGGGCACCTCCTTACAGAATCGGAATAACCAATTATTAATACGAAAATATGGTTCAATGAAGTTTTCGGTATAAGGTATAAGGTGCACGGTGTAAGGTAAAGGGTATTCGGTTTTCACTGAACCTTGAACCTTAAACCTTTCACCTTTCAATCTCAGCCGTTGAGGTGGACATGCTTCTTGATCGCCTCTACCACCTGAGCTATGCTGGTTCCGGAGGTAAAGATTTCCGCTACCCCCATCTCTTTTAGGGCCGGGATATCTTCATCAGGGATCACCCCACCCAGCACCAGCACGACGTCATCGGCCCCTTGGGCCTTCAGCCCTTCGGCCACCCGTCGGGTCAGGGCCAGATGGGCACCGGAAAGAATAGACAGACCCACCACGTCCACATCCTCCTGGATGGCCGCCCGGACAATGGAATCGGTGGTTTGCCTCAAGCCTGAATAGATCACCTCAAAGCCGGCGTCCCGGAGAGAATAGGCGATCACCTTGGCCCCTCGGTCATGCCCGTCCAGGCCGGGTTTGGCCACAAGCACCCTGATTCTTTTTTCAGTCATGACTGTTCTCCTTCAATCAATATAAACTCATAAAAACACGTCAAATGGACGGCACAGTAAAAAGCTCCAGATGCAAGGCGTGCAAGCCCCGAGGAATGAGGCGTACGAAGAAGTACGCCGCAATGACGAAGGGTGCAACACAACACAGCAGATGGGCTTTTAACGAAGCCGTCAATCAAAAATTGGGGCGCACTCGATCAGCCCCACGGGAATACCGGTAACGCGTTCAATGTCTTTGTAGACCCGACCGGTCAAATCTCTTCCCCACCCGCTCAAATGGAAGGGGGAGGAGGGGATGATGATAAGGTCAGGCAACACTTGACCCTCATCTAAAAAAGTTTTTACGACGGCGATAAAATCTTCAACCGTTAATAAATCGCCCATAAAGATATTTCCCCCCAGGTAATGGTTGGCAGGAACACACAGATGGAGATGCACCTCATCCGGAAAGAAGGATTCCCGGATCCGTTTTTCCAGCATGGGTCTTACCAGGGTGGAGGTCAAAATGAGTACCTCCCGGGCCTTCTCCGTAGCAATCATTGTTCGAATTTGTTCCATCCAATTCAGGGGGATCCCGGCCGATGGAAAGACACATCCGGCATAGGGGGCTGTTCGAGGGTCAAAAGGATATTCAAAGTTTTTCAACCCCAGAGGTAGATCCACCTGGCCTCCGGGCCGTTCCACAGTCACCAACACCCTATCCAATCGGCTATTATGAATCGTTCCTAACAATAAAAGGGCCTGGGTTCGGTTACTCACCCGAAGGCCGTTGATGGCGACCAACCGGTCGCCTGGTACCATGCCTGCTCCGGCTGCCGGGGAATGCCTGATTACTCCGATCAGGCGAGGGGCGTCTATGGCCTCCGGGTCCAGATATTCTTCAAACAGGCCGGGACGAATGATCAGGGGACAGTCGGTAACGGTCCTGAGCTGCCGGATCTCAGTCTTCAGACGATTCCAAACCTCTTCCCGGTCAAAAAGGGTCTCGTTGGAAAACCAGCGCGAATACCCCGGCAAGCTGATCTGCATATAGGCCGGGTTGAAGCGGGCTGAAAAAGCAACGGTCCGGACAAGGTCCTCCACCATTTCTTCCAAGGAAGGGAAAGGCCAGGGCACAATGACCACCGAATAGGAAATATGGGCTGACTCAAGTTCGGCCAAGGCATTGATGGCCACCTCCGGTTCAAGGTCTCTCATCAACCAGCGTCGACGACTGGGGGAACTGGTATTTAAAGAGACGTCCACAAACAAAGGTTGATATTGAGACAAGGCCCGAATCATCTCCGGAGTGAGAAGGGATCCGTTGGTCGGGATCCGAACGACCTCATCGGTCTTTCGGCGAAGGGCGGTCAGTATCTCCAGGATATAGGGATGGGTAAGCATCTCACAGGGACTGCCTGCATCGGGGAATAAACCCAACTTGGAACCAGGGACATAATAGGCGATACGGGCCAGAATTTCCTCATATTCTGCTTCGGCCTTTCGGGATGTCTCTTTGAAGACCGGCGGGCTGCCGAGGTTGTAACAAAAACGACACTTCAGGTTGCAGCGGGTTGCTGCCTGGGCCAGGATGTCGGCTGCCCCGCCGCCGGGTTTCAGCCATTGATCGGGTCTTTTCAAGAGAAAACCGTCTATTCGAACCGGCTCTCCCTGATATTCGAAATCCACAATGGAAAGGATCGATTCCATCAGTTGGCGGATATAGGGAATACGCGGTTCATAGATGTCCAGACGATCAGCATATTGGGCGGACTCCTGGTTGACATCAGGATAAAGGGGATGGTCCAGATCGGGTTCGTCCAACAGACGATATCCGTCTATGCGGACCCTTTTACCCTTCCAGGTAAGAGTCAACAGGTCCAGGATGGCCTGAAGGTGCCCGGCCAGCATTTCTTGCAGGTTCAAAGGACCAGGGCGAGAATCATCTCCCACCGGGTACCTGAAAAGATACTTTGTGTGCGTTTGGGGATTGCTCCTGCCGTTCGGTTTCACCCCGGACTCTTTAGAAAATGGAAGGGGGATCATATTCTCCGAAAACATCCCTGAGCACGTCGCAGACCTCTTGTAAAGTGACGTAGGCCTTGGCGCAAACAATCAGGTGACTGACCAGGTTTATTTTCTCTTCTGTTGCTTGTTTTTTTAACTCGATCAATAGCCTCTTAACCTCCAGGTTATCCCTGTTTTTCTTGACCTCTTTTAAATTGGTGATCTGATTCTCCTCCGCCCGGGCACGTCGATCGGGATCATAGGGGTGAGGAACCAGCCGTGTGGTCTGGACCTCGAGTTCGTGTTCTCCGGTAAAACAGTTTACCCCGACGATCTGAACATCCCCGTTGGCGATTTTTTTCTGGTGCTCGTAGGCGCTTCGAGTCACCTCCCGTTGAACATAGCCCTGTTCAATAGCGGCCACGATGCCCCCCATTTTATCTAATTTTTCCAACTCGGCCCAGGCCTCTTTCTCGATCTCATCGGTCTTGGCTTCCATGCAATAGGAACCGGCGAAGGGGTCTTCCACCTCCAATAATTTCGCCTCGCAGGTCAGGATACGACTGACATCCTGGGACAACTGCTGGGCTTCCCGGCTCCAGCCCAGTCCAAGGGGTTCGTCATAGGGCGGAAAAGCCGACGGGGGTCCCCCGGATAAGGCCCCGGCTACAGCTCCGAGAACGGCCCGGGTCAGATTATTTAAGGGACGTTGTTTGGTGGTACTCGAAGGCCCAATATGGGCAGTCATCTGCTCCCTAAGTAACATACTGCGAGGATTCTTGGCCCCGTAACGTTCTTTAAGAATGCGGGCATACATGCGTCGAGCAGCCCGTTGAAAGGCTATTTCCTGCAAGAACTCCATGCTTCCGCCCATAGCGTTGAAGGTGAAACGGGGTGCAAAGGCGTCCACCTCCAAACCGGCATCAATCCCTTCCTGCAGATAGGCGCAGGCAATGGCCATACTATAAGCCAGATCCTGAACCCGTGTGGCCCCGGCCTCCCGGATGTGATATCCTCCCATGCTGGTGATGTTCATGCGCGGCATGTGTTGATTGATAAAAACCAGGGTGTCCCGGAAAAGACGCATAGCCGGTTTGGGTGGAAAAATGTACGCCCCACGGGCGATATATTCTTTCAAAATATCATTTTGAGGGGTGGCCTGAAGCCTGTCCAGTAGGATACCCCGCTTTTCAGCCAGGGCCGCATACATGGCGATCAAATAGATGGCCGGGGCATTGATGGTAAAATTTGAAGCAATGCGATCCAGATTTAGGTCCCCCTGATAAGGTTCGTAGATCACCTCCAGGTCTCGCAAGGTATCTATAGCTACTCCCACCTTACCCACCTCCCCGCCCATTAAGGGGTTGTCGGAGTCGTAGCCGCATTGAGTCACCAGGTCCATGGCCAAATTGGGGCCTTGCCGGCCGCCCCTGGAGATATTCTGTTTATAGTAGTCCCGGGTGTCCTCCGGGGTGGCATATCCGGAGTAAGTAGAGGCGCGCGTCAAACCTGAGCTGGCCGGCCTCTTGGCTGCCATTTTGGAAAGGCCGGCCCTGGGGTCGAAGGGATAGATGCTTGCGGTGAAGGGATATTCCCCTGGAAAGCCGACCTGGGTAAGGAAATCAAAGTCCATGATATCCAGAGGTGTATAGAAGCGGCTGGGGGCTTCATTCAAATATGGAAAACGCTCCAAGGCTTTCTTCACCGTCCGGTCCTGCCATTCCTGTCTTTTCTGACGTACTTTTTCATAATGGTCGCTCATCTTTTTTCCTCCGATTTATTTGAGAACTTTGTTAAGAATCCTAAGGAATGCCATTTCTATCATTCCGATTTTTTTATCCCTTCCAACGATGATCCTTTGCTAAGCAGTGACCCGTACCAGTTCGGCTACACCTTGATGGACATCCCCCGGAAAATGAGTGACCGCCATCTCCAGGGCACGACCCGACCGGGAAAAATAAATCCGCTTAACGACCAGAAGTGAAGTCCCTTTTTTGACCCCCATGATCTCTGCCAAATGATGATCGGCCATCGAGGCGGAGATGATCTGCCGCCCGCGCTTTACCCTCTCTAAAATCTCCCTCTCCACTCTCTCGATGAGAAGGGGGGAATCCGGATCAGACAATTTTATATTTTTTCCGATTTCTTCAGGGACATAAGCACGGAAAAAGGCCTTATGTTCATTAACAAGATGACGGATTCCCTCAAACAGATAAACCTTTTCCCTTGGACTGAGCTTCATATCCTTAACGATCTCCGGTGCAGGATTAATCAATTTTTTAGAATGTAACTTCAGAAGGGTTTGGGCACCCATTTGAAAAAGATCTTCTACCATTCCGTAGAGCCTGAACTGGATAGGATTTTCTTTGCGGAAGGAGACGAAAGTGCCCCTCCCCTGCTCCCGGCGAATGAGGTCGTCACTTTCCAGGGAAAGGAGGGCCTGTCGTACGGTGATTCGGCTGACCCCGAATTCTTGACACAGCTCTTTTTCAGTAGGAACGGCTTGATCGGTTTTGAGTTTGCCGGAAAGAATCCGTTTTCGGAGGACCTTTTCCAGTTGATAGTAAAGAGGAACGGGGGTTTTCTTTAATTTCATCCCAACCTCTCTCGCCGCGGCAGGCCATGAAGGGTAATCTATGGAAAAGTTATGAAACCTTTTACGACTTTGGTATGAATGACAGAAAGGTTATAATGTCATAACAAATTTGTCAACTGTTTTTTTGAGTGGAACCAGGAATGGATTCACAATTTTAGTCCTCATCTGTTTAATCTCAACTTACCTCCGGTTTTACTCCCTCGATTAAACAGTTAGAGGCAAACTCTATGATGAATTGATTAGGTTATCGGGTTTATTTGGGAAAGATCACCCTTCTCCAAGAGATTATCCATAGAGGCAGCAACAAAACACTTTCCACCGAGAAACAAAACAGGGCTTGGGTCCAAAAAACAGGGTCTTCCCAAATCCAGGCAACCCGGGGGAAGACGGGAAGGGGAGATAAAAATTTAGTCTCAGCAAAAGGCCAAAACAAGGGAAATCCAAAAGGCGATTCTGTGAAAAAATCCAGAAACAAGTGAGAAATACCCAGGCCAAGAACAAAGCTACCTGTCTTCATAAAAGAGGATCTCGGTTGGATCCCCTTAATGAGAATCCCGGCGATCAGAGCGGCCCCGATCGCGACTCCTAAACTGTGAAAAAAACCGTGGTGAAATCGGCCTATCTGTCCCAAAATCAATCCTGGAATAAAATCCAAATCCGGGAATGAGGCCCCCAGGGCAACTAATCCATAAACAAACCATTCTCTTCTCTTTGATGGAGTGATTTGAGGATACCAGAGATTCAATAAAGTCAAGCCGGCCAGGGTGTGTCCATACGGAGTGGCCATGGCTCACAAACTCGTTGTGGTATCTGATCTGGGTTCTGGGGAAGACGTCCCTTTGAGATAAAAATAGGCCCCCGGAAGCCCACTCAGGATGTTTCCTACATTGGAAGCGAACCCGAGGGTAAAGGCCCCGGTCGTTGAAATTCCGAAAAAAGAAAATAGAGTAATGAACAGCCCTTCCTGAATCCCAAAGCCGCTCAGGGAAACAGGTATCCGGGCAAAAAATTGGGCAATGGGGATTATGGGGACCAAATAAAGGAAGGGCACGGAAAGGCCCAAAGTCAAAACTAAAAAGTAAATGGTCAAAATAGGCACCAGTTGTTCCCCAAAGGACCATAAGAAAAATTTTCCCAGGGCCTTAGGGTGATGGCGATAGAGGACAAAAGAAGAGGTTATTTTGGAGATCTTGTCGGCCCAGGGAAGTTTAGCCAGAAATCTCTTTAAGGCCGATGGCCCCTCTCCGCGCAAAAGGAGAACAAGAAATAAAACACCGGCGGAAAGGAAGATTAACAGAAGCCATAAAAGGATCCTGGGAAAATCAGGGATGAAAAAGAACAGCAAAGGGATGACCATTATGGCCATTACGGCCGAAGAAAGAAATCCAAGGAACCTTTCCATGATGATGGATGAGATTACATCGACCCCTGTTTGGGTGTTCCGGGAAAGCTCATAAGCGCGAACGGCGTCTCCCCCCAGGGAGGTGGGAAATAAATTGCCCAAAAAGGTCCCTTTAAAATAGACCACGACGAGTTTTTCCCAGGAGCAGGAAATCGCTTTGGCATCGAGGAGTATCTTCCATTTGTAGGCCATGACAAAACGGTCAAAAAAATTAAGGGCGAAATATCCGATCAGGTACGGCCAGCGAATATTTTTCAGGAGTTCGGCCAATTCCCTCTGGTTGACAAAACGGAGCAAGAAAAGAATAAGAAGGAGACTGACCAGCAGCTTCCAGAAATAAGATTTCAGATTCGACTTATTCATCAAAACCTAATGGGATAGTAGATTAATTATTTCAACCGGCAGATCAAAAACGTTCAGATGCAAGGCGCCCGAAACCGGGACCCATCCTGAAAGGGATGGGACTGAGCGTTGTCTTGTACGCGAAGAAATTCCGAGGATTAATGAACGTTTTTGTTCACCCCACATCTCGGCTCACTCCCACCCCAGAGGGGTGGTTCTCGGTTTCATCTGCCGGTCAAACGAAAAATTTCTTATGCCACAACCCCAGATTCAACAAGGCCCAGAGGATATGATTGTGATTATGGGTCCGGGCCATATGCTGTTCAATAAGTTTCCCTATAAAAGGGCCATTCATATAATCTTTTATAACCGGGGACTCGTTCAACACTGTAATCAAGGGCTCTTTAAGTCCTTCACGCAGCCAATTTTTTATGGGCAAACTGTAGCCCTGTTTCCCCCGCCAAACGATCTGATCCGGCAGAAGGCCGCTCAAAGCCTCTCGGAAAATGGCCTTGGTGCGAAACCCTTTCAGCTTCCAGTCTCCGGGCAGAGAGGCCGTGAATTCCACAAAACGGTGGTCCAGAAACGGGACCCGAATTTCCAGGGCATGGGCCATACTCATCTTATCAACCTTCATTAGGACCGAGTCCGGCATGGTAAACCGCAAATCCACATAAAGTTCCTGATCCAGTCGGCTAACACCGGCCCAGTTGGACTTAAGCGTCCTTACAGAGGCAAAGGGATCCATCTCAACCCGCCCTTTGAACCGATCGTTATATAATCGGGCATCCTGCTTGGCCGAAGAAAAATATTGCCATCTTAGGTGCCCGCCATCCAAAGGCAGATGGGAGCCTTCCACAAATCGTTTCACGATATTGATCAGTCCTTTTTTTTGGGGCTGATCCGGAAGGGCCTCGATGATCGGGTAAAGCATTTTTTCTCTGATCAGTGAAGGCAGGATGCGATAAACTTGATCGGCCTTGCTGGCTTTAAAGCGGTCATAGCCGGCGAAGATTTCATCCCCGCCTTCTCCGGAAAGACAAACAGTCACATATTTTTTGGCCTCCCGGCAAACCAAATAAAGGGGCAAGGCCGAAAGATCGGTCATGGGTTCGTCGAGATGCCAGACCACTTCTTCCAGGTCATTCAGGGTCACCTCGGGGATCATCAGGACCGTATGATCGGTATCAAATTGTTTGGCCACCAATTCGGCATAAGGCAGCTCGCTGAAAGAAGGGTCCGGATAACCGATAGAAAAAGTCCTTAAGGGATTGACCCCCAACCGGCGCATCAAGGCCACCAGGGTGCTGGAATCCAATCCCCCGGAGAGAAACACGCCTAAGGGAACATCACTGACCAGATGTTTTTGAACGGTTTCCTGTAGCAGGCGGCGCAGTTCAACAACCGCTTCCTCCTGGGTCAGGGAGGTGCCGGGCCGGTTTAGGTCCCAGTATGCCCTTTGGGTCAATTCGTTGCCGGATAACTTAAGGTAATGACCTGGAGGAAGTTTATAAATCCCCTCAAACATGGTTAAGGGGCTGGGTACGAATTCATAGCCCAGATAATAATACAGGGCCTGAAGATCGACGCTTGGCGAGATTTCCGGGATTTGTAGCAGGGCCTTAATCTCCGAAGCGAAGGCCAGTCGCCCTTTTTGGAAATAATAATAAAGGGGCTTGATTCCCAACCGATCCCGGGCGATAAGGAACTTCTGTTTGGTTTGATCCCAAAGTCCGAAAGCGAACATCCCTTGCAGATGATCCAAACATCCTTCCGCCCATTCTTCATAGGCGTGGACAATGACCTCGGAATCGGCTTTGCTTCGGAAACGATGCCCTTTATCTTCCAATTCCTGACGAAGTTCTAAAAAATTGTAAATTTCCCCGTTAAAAACCAGTTGAATGGTCCCGTCTTCATTGGGCATAGGCTGACTGCCATGCTCGGACAGGTCAATGATGGACAGGCGGCGGAATCCCAGGGTAATCCCTTGTTCGACAAAAATCCCTTCCTGGTCCGGCCCCCGGTGTTTTAAGATCCGGCACAACCGTTCTCCCAGGGTACGATCCGGCCAGTTAAATCCTACAATCCCGCACACAATCCTGCTCCTTTAACACGAAAACACCGTTCAAAGTTCAATGTTCAACCTTCGGCGAAACCCATCTTCATCTCGGCTTCCGGCCGATCGGCTATGCCGATCTTTTGAGGAGATCCCAGAGGGAGTCGGACAGGAAGCCTTTTTTTCAGGTCAGCATACGGCATCCGAATGGATGCCTTCTTTTAGCTCGACAAAGTCGAACAGCTGACCGTATCGTTGTGTCCCCTAGGGTCATGAGGGTTTAATACAAAATAGGACCCTGATTCTGACTCCTGAATTCTATTATAGATACCCCTCTTTTTTATACCATTCGGCAGTCAGCCTCAATCCCTCATCAATGCCCACTTTAGGCTGATAGCCTAATTCCCGCTTGGCCTTGTCTATGTTGAAGGCCCTGTTTTGACGATACCAATCCACCCGTCGGGGAAAGATGGGCGGAGTGATGCGAAAGGGCTTGTAGAGTTTCTCAAAGATATGACCGGCAATAATTAAGGGTATGATCGGATAATGATTGATTTTGACTTTAATCCCCAAAGCATGTCCGACTTTTTGGACAAGATCCTTTATTTCGAGGTATTCTTCATCAGCGATCAGATAGGCCTGACCGTCTCCTTTCCCTTCTTCCATGGAAAGCATAAAGGCATCGATCAAATTATCAATATACAGAGGATGATAAAAGGTCTTTCCGTTCCCAAACATGGGGAAGCTCCCTTTGGCCACCCTTTTGAAGATCATATAAAACCGCTCAGGATCCCCGGGTCCATAAATGGCCGCCGGTCTGAGTATAACGGTCTTCATACCTTTCTCGAAAAATGCATTGACCATGAGCTCGGCCTCGAACTTGGTGGCTTGGTAATAATCCGCGGGTTGGATAGGGGCATCTTCACCGCCAGGAGGATGGTCGATATTTCCATGGACACCGCAAGTGCTGCAATAAATAAATTTTTTCACTCCTTGTCGGAAGGTAGCCTCCAGGACATTGGAGGTGCCGCCCACATTAACCTCATGATAATAGGTGTCTGGGACATTTAATTCGCGAAAGGCAGCCGCTAAATGATGAACCACTTCCGCACCCTGAATGCTTTTTTCAACCACCGCCTTATCGGTGACACTGCCGATAACGACTTCCGCACCCCATTTTCGGAGTTCTTCGGTTTTCAGCCCTTCTTTATAATCCAGTGCTCTTACCTGATGTCCTTCTTCGATGAGCCTTTTTACCAGGGCTTTACCTGTAAAACCCGTCCCTCCGGTTACCAAAATCCTCATGGATGTCCTCCTTAAACGAATATCACCACATAGACATTGAGAATATGGAGAAACAATCTACACGTTCTCTGAGGTGAAACAATCAATCCCTATCTAAAGGGTTTTGTTCTGACCGATTACTTTTGTCTCCAGTTGATTATAAAATCGAATCAATTTTTTCTGGAAGGCTTCAAAACAATACTCTTCCTGAACGCGCTTCTTGGCTGCCAGGGACAGCTTGTCTCTCAATGAAGCATTTTCCATCAAGACCGCCATGCCCTCAGCCATATCCTCGGGAGTGGGGGCCACCAGATAGGCGATCTCATCATCCAAGACTTGCGTGTGGGTTGAAAGACGGGTAGCCAGGACCGCTTTCCCGGAATCCAGATAAGAAAATATTTTCATAGGCGTATTGTTCCCTTGCCTTCGGGGAGAGACCAGTATCCGGGCCTGAGCCAACCAGTGAGGAAGTTCGGAAACGGGCTTGGGTCCGAGGAAGACGACCCTTTCCTTCATCCCCAAATCATCCGCTCGTTTCTGATAATGCTTGATCTCTGATTCACCGCCGCCGACGATGACTAACTTTGCCTCCCCCACACGAGGTAAGGCCTTTTGAAAACCTTCCAGAAGCAAATCGATCCCCTGGTATTTTTCAAGGTTACCGACATACATGATCACCGGTTCTTGGAAGGCCTTTGTTTGCGTAAAGCCTTCTTCCCGTCCCTGTTCTGAAAGGTTGGTGATATCCTCCAGCCGACAGACCAATTTTTCGGGCTGGCATCTCAGAACCTCTTCTTCCAGGGCCTTGCAGACGGCAATGGCCCCGGCACTTTCCCGGATTGCTTTTTTTTCAAAATAATGCATGATCGATTTAAGGGGTTTCAATAAAATATATTTTTCAGAAATTTGCTGGGACATGGAAGAATCCAGGTCAAAGACAAAAGGGAGGCGATATATTTTTTTCACGGCCAGGGCCATGAAGGCCGATTCTTCCACAGCATGAATGATATCAAATCGGTTTTTCCTCACCAAACCGACCACCTTAAAAAACATGACCAGGTCATAAACCAATTTCTTCCAGGAGGGACCAGGTTTAATATTCTTGACACCCGGCAAAGTGGCTATCCTGGTGATGGTCCCATTGGGAATCGGCACCGTTTCCCCTTCGGGGTAGGTCAGGATATGAAGATGATGCCCTGCTCCGGACAGGACCTCAGTGACTAATTTGATGGCAATAGGTGTTCCCCGATCCTGAAAAAAAGGACAAGGGGCCAATAATAAAATCTTCATGTCGGGGTTACCCTTAAAATGACCGGCGAACCCAATAGGTGAGTCAGTCCGAACCCCTGACAAACCGCTTCCAATCCCCTTGACCAGGTTGCACTTTTCAAGGCCCGATGAAGGGCCATGGGTACAAAAAATTCAGGCCGAAAAAGGGGATGGCCGAAGTGGTTTTTAAGAAATTCATCCTTTAATTCCCGCCGGCTGAAGCAACTAAAAGGTCTGGTATTTTTTTCAATGGCCTTCTTGAACTGAAAAAAGAGCTTGGAAAAAATATTGACGCTGCGGATATCAGGGTAATCAACGATCACGGCCTTCCCGGCCAAACGACAACATTCGGCGACCAATTTCGGCCAGTCATCCACATGCGGCAACAGACGAAAAGAAAGAACGATATCGAAGCTCTTATCCTCCAAAGGGAGTGACAATAGATTTCCAACTTTAAAATCAAAAGAGCCTGAAGGCAGCAGACGATCAAGACGCTCCCGACAGGCCGGGTGGCTCCCGGCCACCGTTACCCCATAACCGGCCTCGATCAAAGGCAAGGCCAACTGCCCATGCCCCCCGCCTATATCCAGGACCTTGGCTCCGGGCCAGGGTTTCAACAAAGCCAGAGTGATTTGTGTCTGAAGGGTTAAAAAAAATTCCCCCACCGGTCCGGAAAAACGCCGGGCATACCCTTCCGATGAGGATTCGACATCAGCAAATTCAATGGGAGTTCCAAACGTCTCAGGATTCATACCGTTTTCCTGAAAGATCGATAGATCTGTAATACCGATTCTATTTCCTGCTTCCGGCGTATTTCATCCCATCCCAATTCTCTGGACATTATTTCTGAAACCTTTTGTAGGCTTTCCTGGGTTGGACAACCGGTTTGGGCCATGTCGGTCCGCCGGCAAACTATATCGGATAATTTCAAAGCCATCTCCTCACGCACCCCATAGAGCACTTCTCCGGCGGTCACCAGGGGGCGCTTTGAGATGATTTGAAAGGCTTCCGAATCATGGCTGATAAATTCAATTATTTTTTTACTTCGAGGGCCGTAATTCTGCCAAAAATGATCGACCAGCGAATCGTAGATATCATTTTGATCCTTAAAGGCTGATTGGCCCATGTCCTCTTCAAGTGATCTTTTTTTATAAGGAGAAAGTTCCGCGGACTCTAAAGCAGGACCTGTTGGCATATTCCCTTTGGCTGCAACGAGGTTCAGGACCCTTTCCGCCACCACTGGTGCAGTGGTATATTTCGTGCTTTTGACGGAGATCAAACCCTTCACCCCGGCCAGAGATTCATGATCAAAGATCTTAGAATGCCGGTCCGGTTCGGGATGGGCCTCGTTTTCTTTCTGGCCTTCGGAAACCGGCAGAAGACCGTCGTGGCCAAAAGAAACATCATCCATGGTCAACCGGGCCGGAGGGTAGCTGGCGTTGATCTCTTCTAAAAAACCGGCAATCTCTTTTTCTTCCAACCGGGCAAGCCCCGGGTCTCCAACATAGCGGTTATAAGCCGTCCCGATCATCGTCTGTCCATGCCAGGGGATAAAAAAGAAAAAACGTGATCCTTTCCCGGAGGTGGTCTTCTTTTTTTCCTTCAGGCCTACCCCGTATTCCTGAAAGAGGGGTTTATGGATAATCAAATTCATTCCCTTGACCCAACTCATGGATAGCTTAGTAGACTGGGTCAAGGGTTGCAATACCTCCCTAAGCCAAGGGCCCGAGGCGTTGATCACCATTTCGGCGCATAAGGGGAATTCCGATTTCGAAAAAACTTCCTCAGCCGTAATCCCTTTAACTCTTCCCTGCTCGATTAAGAGGTCTTTGGCCAGGACATAATTAGAAATAACGGCCCCTTTTTCCGAAGCGGCCAGGATAAATTCCAGGGTCAATCGTTCCGTCTGTTGAGTCTGTCCGTCGTACCACAGGGCCCCGCCGGTCAGTCTCTGCTTCTCAATATCCGGGATGATCTTTAGACAGTCTTCTCGGGAAAGTAGTCTTCCCCTGGGCAGAAAATTTTCTTCCGGAAGATTTTTATTCCTATCCCAGCTTAATAAATCATTTAGCTTCAGGGCCGCGGCCATGATCTCTTTGCCCTTGACCCCATGCCCATAAACAGGGATGATGAATGGTTGAGGAATAATCAGGTGGGGGGCAAAGCTCATAAATTTTCTTCGAGCCCGGATGGATTGCCTGATGCGTTTCAAATCGGCCTGTTGCAAATAACGCAGACCACCGTGAATCGTCTTTAAGCTATTGGACGACGTAGCCTGCCCAAAATCTCCTTTCTCGATGAGGGCAGACTTAAAACCCCTTTCCGTTGCCTTTTGAACAATGGCCGCTCCAAGGATACCTCCACCAATGACCAGGATATCAAATTGGTTGTCGGCCAGGGCTTCCGGCTTTCTTTTCATAGTCTTATTTCCCGGCCTTTGCCCTGAGGCAAAACTGATCCCAAAAAAACCGAAATGGCCCTTCCTGTCTGCCATAAGGGACGACCGAGATCTTGGGATCTAGGAGCAATTTTTTGATGCTTTTGAAGGGATAGTCTGAATTAATCTCTCCTGTTAGCCGAAAACCATAACTCCCAGGTACCTTCTGGTGGGACAGCAGGGGCAAGGGATCACTGCCGGTAAGGGTCTTCAAACCCTTACGTTCCGCCTGCCTGAAAATAGAGGATTTCGGCCAAAAGACAGGACGGTTTCTGGTGTCGCCCAAAAAAAACGGTGGGACCTCCTGATTTTGGAAAAGATTTTTTATCGTTCGTCCCCTTGTCCCAAGCCATTTGCCGGCACCCCAGGGGATGACCGCTATGGCCCCTCTCTTATGAATGGTTTGAATCAATTCCTTAACCGGCCGTCCTTCTTCAAAAGATTCGACACTCCCTAAAGCCAGGACTTCCAGATTGCCTTCGGCCTTGATCTGTCGTCCGGCAATCAAGAAAAAACCTTCGTCTTCGTTTAGTTGCCCGTAAAGGGAACAATCTTCATGCGTGTTTTGAAAAGACCATCTTCCGATCCCTTCGGGAGAAAATGCCTTATTCCCTGCTGCTGACTTGCTCAAAACGGAAAACCAATTTTCGCTTTTGGTTTCGGTCAACAATAAAAAAGGGACCCAGGGCCTCCTTAATCCTTTTCGAGACACGACCTTCTTAAAATTCTCAAAAGCCTCGCTTAATAAGGTTTCCAGACTAAACCCCTGATAAATGTGGACATGGGCATCGGCCAGGATCAAACCGACTGTTTTGGAATTATTGTCCATCGGGTTTCTCACAAACTAAATACCAGCCGCTTGCGCCTATCGTCGGGCCGGTATGTCCGCCAGCCATGAGTCCATCCAAGCTATGAGGGTTTGTCCCTGCCTTGGTTTTGCCGAAAAGACTCAACACCCGGGAAGCATTCACTTCTTCCATTACCTGAAGACGTTTTCGGCTCTCAGAAAAGAGACGGTAGCCCGCCTGCCGAAGATACTCTCCTTCCAACTCGACCATGTTGATATCATCGAACATACGGGCCTGCCTATTGATGTACCTATTGATGATCCCCGGGCTGAAACTGCACCAAGGATTGGGTGCGGAGAGAGAGGGATACGAACCTCATTCCCCGGAGGGAAAACACTTTTGAAAATACTGCCTTTAACCCCCTCGCTCGTCCCTCCTTGAGCCTATTTTATGTACCATGCCGTTCTTTTTCTGTCAACTCAACAAATTAGCCTAAATGCCCCACCTCATTTTACCTAAGCTGGTTTTTCTGCTTTTTGGGTTGTTTATTTTAAGGTCGAAGAGGAAAACGATTGTTTAATTTTATTTGCTTTCCAATGGGTTTTAATGCTAAAAAGGAAGGGAACGAAAAAATATTAAGGCATAGCGGATGTGGTGTTGTTTACTACCGAGAGTGAAGTATGGGAATCTTTATTTACTCCGATAGACAGTCGGCGGAAATATTCGATAAAGTTCCAAAATAGAAATTATAATTTATTGAGGAGATGTTAATGGAACGAACGTTATCCATCATTAAACCTGATGGAGTGGCCAAAGGACTGATCGGGGAGGTCATTAGAAGATTTGAATCAAATGGCCTAAACATTGCGGCCATGAAGATGATCTGCATGGATAAAAAACAGGCCGAAGGTTTTTATGACGTTCATAGGCAAAAGTCGTTTTTCAACAGCCTGACCGATTTTATGTCTTCTGGACCCTGTGTGGTCCTGGTCCTCAAAGGGAAAGGGGCTATCGAGAAAAATAGAAAATTGATGGGGGCAACCGATTACACCAAAGCCGAGCCTGGGACCATCCGAGCCGATTTCGCCACCAGTATCGAGAGAAACATAGTCCATGGATCTGATGGGCCGGAAACAGCCCGGTCCGAAATCGGATATTTTTTCAATGCCCTGGAAATAGTCAGTTAGTTTCGTGTTGGCAATCAAAGAAACGGTCAAAAAGGTTTTTCTTGTTTTCGCTTTCTTGGTTGTATTTTCCTTAACCTGGACGAGTCAGCCCCGGGCTTTTTATTATACTTTTCCTTCCTCCCTGACTATCTGCAATGAGCCGGTTCCCTTATCGGATCGAAGCGTTTGGGAAAGAATGGACCGGGAGTTCATGACCACGGTCTATGACCGAGGCCAGGTTTATTTGTGGTTGAAAAGGAGTAAACGCTATTTCCCTTATATCGAGGCTCGACTGAAAGAAAAGGGGATGCCTGATGACCTGAAGTACCTGATGGTGGCCGAAAGCTCCCTTAATCCACGGGCGATTTCCAACAAGGCGGCAGCAGGATTCTGGCAGTTTATTGAAAAAACAGGGCAACGATTCGGCCTGCAAAAAAAACTTTGGATTGACGAACGGCTTGACCTGGCCAAATCCACCGATGCGGCCATCAACTATTTAAAATTTTTATACGATCATTTTGGGAAGTGGACCACGGCCATGGCGGCCTATAATTGCGGAGAAGACCGAGTTAAAGAGGAAATAGCCCAGCAAGGGGAAAATGATTATTTCCGCCTGGCCTTACCCCAGGAAACCGAGCGGTATGTCTTTCGTATTTTAACCGCCAAAGTTATTTTAAGCAATCCCAAGCTGTACGGTTTTGATCTCCCGGAAAAAGAAGGCTATCACCCCATTGAAACCGATTCTATAGTCCTGCAGCTTCCCCATTCGGTTCCCCTTCGGGATATTGCCAAGGCCTGTGGATCCTATTTCAAGGAATTTAAAGATTTAAATCCGGAAATTCAAGGCTATACCCTGCCGGCGGGCATTTATCAACTAAAAATTCCGGTTGGTAAAAAATCCCTTCTGGAAAGAAACCTTAAAGATTTTATCAAAACTACCCCCTAACCACCCCTGTTTTTTCAAATAACCTCTTAAAGTGTAGGTTCTTCGGACGCTTTCTCTCACCAGACCATTTGTTCCAACTTTCATTTTTCTTCACCCTTATCAAACTCTCTGCCAGGGTTGTTCCCGCGGCAGGCATCAAGGGAGAAGCGGTTTGGGGACTTTTTTTAATCCGTTATTTTTAATTGACACGCAATATATTGTGTGTTAAATATTTTTAATATACTATATGGAGGGAATAGAGGGGGTTTCCCCCAAGGAGGGGCTATGGATGAAAAGTTACAGGAAAACCATTTCTGCTATAATATAAAGCTCCCGGATGACCAATGTTATCGATGTATCTGGCTGGAATGGAGTGAAAACACCTCAAACTGCCTCAATAGAAAAAGAATGATCTGCAGCCTTTATATTGAAGAAGTTTTTGGAGACTTTATCCCTAAAACAGTCAATTGAAGATAAAGGATTCAAGGGGTCCAGGATTCGAGTGAACAGCGAAAGAAGTTAAACCCCCCTTGACCCCTTGAATCATCATTCTTCTCATCCCTTTCTATTTCCCTTAATAGGCTACGAAAAAACACTTTATTACAGGTGGCTCAAAAAGGTCCGGCCCGGCTTCCGAAGGAAGCCTTTTAAATAGGTCGGCATCCGGCATCCGGCATCCGGCCGATCGGCTACGCCGATCTCTGGGAAGACTCCCGAAGGGAGTCGGACAGGATGCCTTTTCAAAAGCTCGACGAAGTCGAGCGGCCCGACCGGCTACAAGGCGTCAGAGATTCCGAGGAACGAGTCGTACATAGAAGTACGTCGCATAGACTGCCCCGCCGAAAGGCAGGGAGGAATGATGGCAATCCCGCCGTTGGTGGGATTAATGGGCCTTTTTGTTCGCCCCACATCT
>JBEKPQ010000072.1:0-20711 GCA_049520575.1 Thermodesulfobacteriota bacterium
GCGATAGGACTTTGGAAAAGGTAACACCCCTGCCCTCTTTCTTTTATGACGACTAACGAGCGGACCACCTGACGAAAAAGGGCCTGCCTTTCCCTTATGGGGACCTGTTCGTCATAGAACAGGATACCAGGTCCTAGTACAAAAAGGGGGCCTTCCATCTTTTGTCCGGGGAGGGTTTCACAGAGCAGAGTTACCAGTTGATGGCAGGTAAAGGCCCGACTGAGACGGATTCGCTCCAAAAGGGTGCGGGGAGAAGTCCCTGACAGACGGCCCACCCTGGCCACCAAATAAGGGTCAAAGGATTGGGTGGCATCGACCAAGGTGATGGATTTCCCTTGCAGCGATAACCGGCCCATCAGGTAGGCGGAAAGGCGGGCCATGGCTTCTCCAAAAAAAAGGATGCTGCCTCCTGAAAGGGCCAGAGACTGCATCTTGTGCCAGGGAAGAAAATCCATTTCACCCCCCTACCCTATCTCTAGCGGACGATAAATACCGACGACCTTACCCAAAATACTCATGGTTGCTAAATCCTGCCCTTTCAGGATCAGGGGAGGAAATTCCGGATGCTCCCCTTTTAAGATAACTTTGTTTTTCTCTCGATAGAACCGTTTCAAGGTGATTTCCTCACCAATACGGAAGACCCCTACGGCCCCCTGGGGAAGCTGGCTCTGACGGCGAACGATGACCTGATCTCCGGTTAAAATATAAGGGCTCATACTTTCTCCCCGCACCCGCAGGAGAAAGACTTCTGCTCCCCTGGCCCAGGTTTCCGGAAGAGAAACATACCCTTCGGCGGCTTCTTCTATCTGCCGGGGATCGCCGGCCGGAATGGCTCCATATAGAGGCACGGTTCGTAATGGTCCGGATGGAGGGATCAAACGAAGTCCGCGGGAGCGGTTGACTTCCCGGCTCAGGTATCCTTTTCGAGTCAGGGCCTTCAGATGATCCTGGACTGTTCCCAGATTGATCTTAAAAAACCTTGCCGTTTCCCGGAAAGAAGGGGGATAGCCGTGTTCTGCCTGATACTCCCTGAGATATTTCAATATTTGTTTTTGCCGAACCGTAAGGGCCTGCATGGTATTAAATCGAATACCATACATTTGTATGGGTGTCAATAAAAAAATTAACCCTTGAAGAAAAGAGATTAACTGTGTAATAAAAAAAATAACCATTCTGCAGAAAGGGCCGAATGCGCAATCTCACTTTATTGACCGACATGTATGAACTGACCATGGTCGGCGGATACCTGGTCAACGGCAAGGAAAATCAAAGGGCCAATTTTGATTACTTCTTTCGCAAGATCCCCGATGAAGGGGGATATTGTATTGCCGCCGGCCTTGAGCAGGTTGTTGATTATATAAAAAATATTCATTTTATCTCCGAGGACTTGTCCTACCTAAAAAATTTGGAGATTTTTCCCAAGGAGGTCCTCCGGTACTTGAAAAAGTTTCGCTTTACCGGTGATCTTTTCGCCGTACCGGAAGGCACGGTTGTTTTTCCTTATGAACCGATCATCAGGGTCACGGCCCCTTTACCCGAAGCCCAATTTATTGAATCGGCCTTGCTCAACATGATGAATTTCCAAACCCTGATAGCCACTAAGGCTTCCAGAGTTTGCATGGCCGCTGAAGGAGACCCGGTGATTGAATTCGGTCTCAGGCGCGCGCATGGACCGGATGCGGCCATTGGTGCGGCCAGGGCGGCATTTATCGGCGGGGCCCAGGGTACCTCCAATATCCTGGCCGGAAAATTATTCGACCTACCGGTCCGCGGTACCGTAGCCCATAGCTGGATCGAATCCTTTCCTTCGGAATTAGAAGCTTTCCGGGCCTATTGCCGGGTGTATCCAAAAGATTGCCTGTTGTTGGTGGATACCTACGATACCCTGAAAAGTGGAATACCTAATGCCATTAAAATCGGAAAAGAATTAAAAGCTCAGGGTAAAGGGAAGTTGAAAGGCATTCGTCTTGACAGTGGAGATCTGTCTTACTTAAGCCAAGAAGCAAGAAAAATGCTGGATCGGGAAGGTTTTAATGAGGCTAAGATTTTTGCCTCCAGTGACCTGGACGAATGGATTATCGAAAGTATTAAGAAACAAGGAGGCCGGATTGATTCCTGGGGGGTGGGAACCAAACTGGCAACCGCTTACTCTACCCCAGCTCTGGGCGGCGTCTATAAGCTTACGGCCATTGAGGAAAACGGACGGATGCAACCCAAAATTAAACGGTCGGACAATCCTGAAAAGATAACCAATCCCGGCCTGAAAAAAGTGGTCAGGTTTTTTGATGATTTGGGTTTAATGCGAGGCGATGTCATATTTCTGGAGGAAGAAAAATTAGAGACAAAGCCATTGCAGGTTTATCATCCCACCACGCCCCAGGTCAGCAAGGTTATTCCCCTTAAATTCTCAAGGCAGGAGTTACTGATTCCGATTTTTCGAGGAGGCCGATTGGTTTATCTTAAGCCGTCCTTAAAAAAGATACAGGAACATAGCCGACAAAATTTAAAGCAATTGGGTTCCGAATTCAAACGCTTCAAAAATCCTCGTATCTATCCTGTCAGACTGAGCAAGCAATTGATGAAGATCAAGCGGGATCTTCTAAGAGAAGCCTTTTAATGTTTCGGTTACCTTAAAGTTTTTTTCCGCGAACTTTTTTGGGGGCCTTCCTGCGATCCTCAGAAACGGGGATGTTGTTTTTCCTACGATCCAACACTTCGATCAGAACAGGTAAAAGTATAAATCCTCCCGGTAAAAGGAATACCATAAATACGGGAATCTTTTTGCCCAGAATTACAAAATGGGTTTTAATTTTCAGGAACTCACTCTTTGTCCAACCTCCCTGGGTTCCTTTCATAAGCAGGGAGGTGAGATCTTTTGCTGAATAAACCTCTTTTATAATCCTTTTCCGATATTTGGCAAGAATTCTCTTCAGGGTTTCCCGATCGAAAAGTTTTGAATAGTCTATGACCATCTTCAGCCTTTATTTTTTAATAACACGAACAGGCTCCAACGTTAGTTGATTTAAGCTCTTTTCATTGATCGTTACACCCAGGCCGGGACCTTTTAACGGACCTGCTTTACCACCCGATCCAAAAGAAATATTTTCAGTAGTAATATTCTGTTTTAATAACAGGTCATCATAGGATCCGTCATAATAAAGAGAATCCCGGCAAAGGAGGCTTAAAATCCTGCCGGCGGCTGAAAGGATTCCCGACTCGCCCAGGTGGCAGCCGATTTGGAAAAAAAAGTCCTCCTTCCGTAAGAGGTCGATTATCTTATGCGATTTTCGAAAACCACCCATTTTAGATAATCGAATATTTATCATTTTATAGTAACCCTCTTCAATAATTTTTTGCACATCCCCAAAGGAACAAGCCGATTCGTCGGCCATTAAGATGATCCCGCTGTCTTTAAGGGCCTCGGAAAATTTGGCCGTAGCCGGATCGTTCGGCATCATGGGTTGTTCAACAACCTTTACACGGTATTTTTTCAAAAGAGGTATATGCCTTAAGGCCAGGTCTTTATTCCAAACACAATTAACATCAATTTTTAAATCATAATCACCCTCAAATACCTGATTGATTATCTTAAACGCCTCTCGGTTTTTTTCAAAATCCTGCCCCACTTTAAGTTTAATTTTTTTAATTTTTGTTTTTTTAATTAGACGGCATAACTCAACAAGCTTTTGTTTATTACCCAGAGGGATTGCACCCCCATAATAAATTTTGGATATAAGAAAATCGTGTGGGAAAAAATCGACGATATTACATTGTTGTTTCTGCCCCCAGGCATCTAAAAGGGCCGATTCCAGGGCGCAGATGGCCGGGTTATAATTTTTTTCATCTGAGAGATCATCTACAAAATTCCATATATCGGAAACATCTTTTAGTTCCCAGGGAAATGAATTTATCCGGACTAAATGATGGATGTTTGCGACTGCTTCTTGCTGAGATTCCCCGGTAACATAACTGCGGGGCGCCCCTTCACCATATCCTTTTATTTTTCCTTCATCGGCGATAACCTCTACAACAATATTATCGGCAGAAGTGCCTTTTGCCAAGGCATGAGAAAAATCCATTTGGAAAAAGAGAGAGACTTTGTAAACTTTAACCTGATTGATTTTCATAAATGGATTTTTTTTACAATAGGGATATTTAGAAGCCCATAGGCCGGAATCTGGCTCAGAATAGAAATTGGGATCCCCCCTGCTGATTATTTTTTTACTCCGGCTAATAGAGTCTTTTAAGATTTAACCATCCAATTGTAAAGGGAATTTTTTCGACGGAGGTGTCTCGGGTAAGAAAAGGGTGAATTTCGTCCCCTCATTAACTTGGCTTTCCACTTCGATGGTTCCCTGATGATCCAACATATTTTGATAGGCAATAAATAAACCCAGGCCGGTGCCGTTATGAAGGCTGCTTTTATGTTTGGTGGTGAAATACGGGTCAAATATTTTATGAATGATCGATTTCGGGATACCGGCCCCATTATCCTTAATTACAATACAAATCCTTGACGTTTTTTCTTTTTCCACAATTTCTTTTGTTATGATTTCTATCCTTCCTCCCTTGGGGGTGAACTCAACGGCATTGGATAACAGATTCAATATGACCTGTTTTATTTTTTCCGGATCCATCCATAACAGTCCGATCCGGGAAGTAAAGTTTTTTACAATCTCGATCTGTTTCGACTTGCTCTCCGGTGAGATTAAAAGGATCATTTTTTCAATCAGGCCATGTAGATCAGCCATTTCACAGCAGGATTTTTTAGTTTTAACCAGATCAAGAAGTTCGGTAAGTAAATTGTTTATCCGGTTGGTCTCTTCCAAGGCGATATTATAAAAATCTTTTTTAAATTCTTCATCGTCATACTTTTGGGGCAGCATCTGAATAAAGGTCCTTATGGCTACCATCGGGTTTTTGATTTCGTGTGCCAGTCTGGCCGCCAAGTTTCCAAAGAAAGAAAGTTTTTCGGTCCTGCTAAGCAGGGCCTGAGATTTTTTTAACTCCTCCATTTGGTTCTGGAGTTGATAATAAAGTCTGGCATTTTCGATGGCTATTGCGATCTGGGGGGCAAAGACATCCAAGGTCTCCCGGATTTCTTTGGGTATGCCCTGGTCGCCGGTGGCGTCGGTGACAATCACCCCGATAATCCTTGATCGGGTGATTAACGGAACGACATAAACCGAAGTCGGCTTTCCAAGAATTAAAAGAATATTCTCTCTGTTTAATAAGGAACTACTTACTTCAGGAATATATTCCGATTTACCGGTATTGGCAACCCTGGCCAGGATGTTGCTAACTCGGGTCATTGGAATTTGATAGTTTATGATTTCCTTAGGGACCCCATACGGAAAACCCACGGCATATAGATATTCCAAGTGCTCATTTTCTTCATTGACCAACATGATCAGGGCACGATGTACCTGACAAACTTTGGAAAGAATATTCATGATTACGGTTAATAATTGATTTAAATCTAAAACAGACAGGATAGCCTTGCCAGTTTCCTGTAGGGCCAAAAGTTGTTTGATTTTATAGTTGAGATCTACATTTAATCGATTGACCTCATCATATTTTTCCTCGATAATTTTCTTGTCTTCTTCCATTTCCTTGATGGTTTCTCTAAGGATTTTTTTCGGAGAGAAGACTCGAGAAAATATCTCGTGGAATTTATTCCTAAAAGGCCATTTCAAATGATATTCACAATAAGGAGCTCCTTTGAAGTAACAGCAGTTTTCTCGAAGGGTAAGAGGATTCCCCTTCCAGGTGATTGGGAAGAAAGTGTATACTCCCTGATTCATTAAGCATAAGTCTTTTGTGGTTTCCATTTGAGGATTCCAATATAATCGGATAGTGGCCTCGTCCCGTTTAATTTCCACGAGCTCTACTCTTTTGTTTCGATTCCATTTGTCATTGAGTTTTTGGGCCTGTTTGATTGCTTTTGGAGTGGACCAAAATGATTTGATAATAATCCTTAGAACGTAATTTAAGTTCCTTTTTTCAACGGAAAACCTGGCAATTTTATAAGCGGCAAGCTCATCATTAAGAATAATTCTGGCCCTTTTGTATAACTCACTCGCTATGGTGCACGAGATCCAATTATTCGGGTCTCTTAAATATTTTTCCGGATCGGTATTAATTTCCAAGTCTAAATTTTTCAAAAGCTCGGAACAATCTCCATGGTTATGCTCCTTGACATAATCAATGATTGCAGTTGAGTTTATACAACTGACCTCTTTCTTCATAGAGGCGTTCCTCTTAGATTACCCATAGTGACCATGTTAGATTACGTCGGCTTCTTTGATCTGACATTCCTTCCCTGTATTTCTTTGTCAGATTAGGAAGTACTTCCTTCACAAAACTTCCTATTTCCATAAGAGGCAAGGGATAGACAGGAACGTACCTATCACTATTTTTAGAAACAGGTTCAATGACTAGGATTAACAATACCCTCTTCTATAATAATTCGTTATGAAATCCCTTCAAGAGCCGGTTTCATCCAGGAAGGTGATCTTAATTCGTTTATTGGAACAGCTCGCCCTTCTGACTTCTTGATCTCGGGAACCTTTTTCCATTGATACCATTCTTCCGGATGACGGTAGATATATTGTTCAAGGAATTTTAACACCATTTCTCCAACAGATCTATTTCCCACTTGCCCATAAGCGTTATAAATTTCTTCCCGTGAATGGGCAACAAATTTATATCCGTGTTTATTTATCCTCCGCATAACAGCAAAAACAAGAGTGGCATCCCCTCTTCTTGTTAAGATATTAATAGTTCTATCTAGGGGTGTGTGTTTCCCCAAAAAGGATATTTCTTCATATAAGGAAGGCCTCCATTCTTCTATCTCATCACATTGCGTGATGACGATCCTGTTTTTTCTCAAGTTTTCCAGAATGGTTCTGACGACATTTGGGCACTGATTACCATCAATGATTTGAAATGACATTTTAGTTGCCAGCTCATTGGAAATTTTTCTAAGATGTTCAGAAGAAAATTTGGCCATAATCGTAACCGGATAGTTTTGGGCAGCTAAGTACGTAGGGATAAATTCGATACCGCCAAAATGACCGGTTACAAGCAGCACTCCCCTCCCCCTGGCGATCCCTTGCTCTATAATAGGTATTCCATCCGGTTTTATAGACCGAGAAAAGAAATTTTTCAATCTTTCGATTGAGGTATAAACATTAAAAATTTTTTCATAATAATGCCATAATATACCCTTAAAGACTCCCCTGACGATAGTTCTTTTTTCAGCGTGTCCTTTTTGCTTGGCAAAAACCATTGTAACGGCTTCTTTAATCTTTTTCTTCTCTTTTCGTTTAAAAAGGAAGTATAGGTTGCCCAGAACCATGATATAAAAAAAGGCAAAATTCCATCCAAGTTTTTGGCATAACAATATGTTGATCTTCCATTGCAGAAATTTGCTCAGGCTTAATTGCATAAAAATACCCTCCTTAATTATAAGGCATAAAAAATAAGTTGCAAAAAACATGCGAGGTCCCTTTAAAAATTGTTTTCATAATAATAATAATGGATTACAGGCTTTTATCCTTTTTAGGGTTTTTTCTCTCCTTGGATGTATGCCCATTTTTTTGTGCATCGCTGCACAATTGTTTGTGCAAACTTTTTCTCTTGACTTGTAATAAAAATTGCAATTATCTGATGAAAGGTAGGATTAAGAATATGGTAACTATCAGGGGAGCAAGGCAAAACCCCAGAGGAGCTTAAGATGGAAAAGAAACCGACCATTTTAGTCGTGGATGATGAATTCGGGGTCCTTCAATCCTTTAAAATGGTTTTAAAAGATGATTTTAGAGTATTGCTGGCCGCAACAGGGGCTGAAGCCGTAGATCTCTTTAATCAAAATGCCGTTGATCTTATCCTGCTGGATATCCTCTTGCCGGATAATAACGGACTTGATTTATTGGAAAAATTCAAAGAATTGGATTTGAGCATCGAAGTGATCATGATCACCGCGGTGAAGGATATTCAAACAGCGGTAAAGGCCATCAGACTGGGAGCCTATGATTATATCGTTAAACCTTTTGATGTACAAGAGGTTCTTAAAATTATCCGACGAGCCCTTGAAAAGCGCGACCTGGTCAGAAAAGTTATTTACCTTAAGAATGAGTTGGGGAGATTTAATCATGTGTTCGAGGAGATGATCGGACAGGACGAAACGATGATCAAAATCTTTGACCTAATATCAATGTATTCTCAAACGGATGGCACGGTACTCATTCAAGGAGAAAGCGGGACAGGAAAGGAATTGGTAGCCAGAGCCATACATAAACGGAGCCACAGGAAGGATCAGCCGTTTGTCGTCATCAATTGTGCCGCCATACCGGAATCATTAATGGAAAGCGAACTCTTTGGCTATCAAAAAGGAGCTTTTACCGGTGCATTGACCACGATGATCGGCAAGCTGGAAATTGCCGATACGGGCACAATTTTTCTGGACGATATTGATTCTCTTAATATTGCTATGCAAAGTAAGCTCCTTAGGGTGATTCAGGAAAAAGAGTTTGAAAAAATAGGCAGCCGGAAAGTGGTTAAACTGGATGTTCGCTTTATTGCCGCTTCTAATAAAGACCTTCTCCAATTGATTGCCAAAGGTGATTTTCGTGAAGATCTTTTTTATCGTTTAAATGTTTTACCGATAGAATTGCCGGCATTGAGAGAGAAAAAAAATGATATTATTTTATTGATTAATTACTTTCTGGAAACCTATTCCAGAAATACAGGAAAGCCGGCCAAAAAAATTTCTAAAGAAGCCGCAGATGTGTTGATAAAATACGACTGGCCGGGTAACGTTCGAGAGCTTAAAAACCTGGTTGAACGATTAACAACCGTTGTCAACGATCCGGTGATTAACCTCAAAGATGTTTCGATGTTAACTTCCCGTAAAAAAGAAACCCTTCAGATCATGAAATTAAAAGACGCCATCAGTATTTTTGAAAAAAATTTTATCATCGAAGTTCTCGAAAAAGTGAGGTTTAACAAGAAAGAGGCTGCTGAACTATTGGATATTCATCGTAATACCCTGATCAATAAAATGAATGAGTTGGGAATAAAATATTAGGCCATTTTTATTTTAACCCATATTTTTTTATTAGTTTTTCTGCCAGTCCCTCCAGCCCCCTTTTTTTCGATTTGGTCTTAAACCTTCCGAAAACGGTCCAAGGCTGTCTTTTGCATCACATTTTTCTCAGCTTACCAAAAATTACACAAAAAATTGTGCACGTTGCACAAAAGCTTGTGAAGTGCCATTGATCATAAAAATAAATATATAATAATAACAATGAAATGCTTGTGGTACAGTTCCTGCTTATTAAATAGATTACTGAAAGTAAGGTCCTGTTTCTCTATGAATTTATGGTTAAAATCCATACCAGATCATAAAATCAATTTTTTCTTTAATTTGAGCCATCGTGATCAGGACATTTGGGGATAACTAAACTATTATGCGGAGAGGAAACTTTATAAAATTATGAGGGAAAAGCATACGTTAACAGAAGAGGCGCGGGTGGTTTTTAGGGAGCATGGGCAATTTTCTTCAAACCTTGCGACGCCAGAAATTATGGAACAACTTTCCTGCGCCTTGGAGGAATTGAAAGTGGTCAAGGAGGAACTCCATCTCAAAAAAAAGGAGTTGGAAAAAGCGAATAACTCTTTAAGAGAAGGAAAAAACTCCTTCAAGCAGCTTTTCGAACAATCTCCCCTTGGTGCGGCTCTAGTGTCCTTGAATTTCCGTTATAAATTGGTAAATCCGAAGCTTTGTCATATCCTTGGTTATACGGAGCAGGAGTTGATTTCGATGGAATATCCAAATATCACTTTTCCGGGTGAATTGGAAAACGACTTGGAATTGGTCAGCAAACTGCTTCAAGGGGAAATTGATCATATTGATAAGCAACAACGATATATCCGAAAAGATGCGAATCCCATCTGGACACACCTTACAATCCAATTATTAAAAGACATCGATGGACGTCCGCTCCACTTCCTGCACACGATGATGGATATTACCAGTCATAAATTTTCAGAGCAAAAATTAATTGAAAGTGAGGAACGATTGCGTTTGGCTTTTGAAAACGCCAATGACGGCATCTGCCTAATAGATGCCGTCGGGAAACACATCGAAGTCAATACCCGCATGTGTAAGATATTCGGCTACAGCAAAGAAGAACTTAAAAACTTGACGGTGAACGACATTACCCATCCGGAAGACCGGCCTATGAGCCAGGAGTTTATTAAACGAAGTATTTTAGGAGAAGTCGAAAGGACCGTTTTTGAACAAAGGTATCTCCACAAAAATGGAAATACGATATGGGGCCAGGTTTCCAGTTCCCTTGTCCGGGATACGGAAGGAACCCCGCTATATTTTATTTCCCATATTCAGGATATCACCCAAAAAAAAATGTCCGAAGAAAAAATGGAATCAAGCATAGAAAAACTCAGAAAGGCCATGGGTGGTATCATACAGGCCATGTCTTTGACCGTGGAAGCTCGGGATCCCTACACTTCCGGACATCAGCGTCGTGTGGCCGATTTAGCCCGAGCCATTGCCCAGGAAATGGGCCTCACTGAAGATCAGGTGGACGGCATTCGTATGTCCGGGGCGATCCACGACATAGGAAAAATTTCTGTGCCATCCGAAATCCTCAGCAAACCCAGCAAATTATCCGATCTGGAATTCAGCCTGATTAAAACCCATCCGATTGTGGGGTATAATATCTTAAAAGATATAGATTTTCCTTGGCCTATTGCCGAGATTACCTTGCAACATCATGAAAGAATTAACGGCTCCGGATATCCAAAGGGAATTTCAGGTAACGAGATCCTCCTGGAGGCCAAAATTCTGGCTGTGGCCGATGTGGTGGAGGCCATCGCCTCCCATCGTCCCTACCGCCCGGCCCACACCATTGATGTAGCCCTCAATGAAATTGTTCAAAACAAAGGTATCCTTTACGATCCTGAAGTGGTGGCGGCCTGCCTGCGCGTTTTCAAGGAAAAAAGCTATCATCTCAATTGAACCCATAAGAGGTCATGATCCCCGGTTTCCCTTGCCTGATAGTATCCTCAATCTCATTAGACGATTTGTTCCAAGATTAAAAAGTTTTTCCTAAGAGTCAATGGGCCATTGCTCCTATTACTTCCCATAGCCCCTTTTAGATTGACTTTAACTGTTTGTTATGGTTTATATTATTCAGTTAAAAAATTGGCTTTCTTAACACCGGCAACCCTCAAACCGAAAGGCTGGTCCATGAAGCAGTCCGATAAGACCCCATATTCTGAAAAAGAAGATGGGGTTTTGTTTTGGGGCGAGTGATAATAAGGGATAGGATGAATGTTCCACATCAAAATCAATTGTTCAAGGGGGAAAAATAAGTCGTTTTAGAACAAACGAGCTCTCCAACGTTCCCTCCTATTGTTTTTAACAACAAGCCTTTTCATTTCGACTTTTTCAAATTTGGATAAAGAATATGGACCCGGCGATATCTGAAAAATATTACGCCCACAGCCTGCCCGGCAGACCCCCTGCCGAATGGCAGCCTTTGGAAAAGCATCTAAAAAACGTGGCCGCTCTTGCCCGAGAATTTGCCGAAAGTTTCGGGGCTGGTGAATGCCATGGGTTGGGGAAAGTCCTCATCTCCATTTCCGGAAATACTCTATCTGTCAATCAAGAGAACAGTAAGGTGTATTTGAAAATAAGGTAAACCAATCATGTCTAAATACATTGCTCACAAAAATCAGGAACTTTACGAACACCTTGAAGGTGTCGCTGAACTTGCTAAAATTCATGCCGAAAAAGTCGGTATGGGAAATTACGGCGAACTACTGGGACTTCTTCATGATTTGGGAAAATACAGTGCAGAATTTCAAAAGTACATCACGGATGCGTTAAAAAAGAACGAGTTGCAGTTCAATCCTGATGAAGATGAAGATTTTGAAGATCCGACAGGAAAGAAAGGCAAGATTGACCACTCTACCGCTGGCGCCCAGTTTCTTTCCTATAAAATCGGATCATCCAATGCTCATAAAATACTCGGGCAGTTTCTCTCCCTTTGCTTGGTTTCACATCACTCAGGACTGATCAATTGCTTAACGACTGACAACAGCGGAACTTGGGATTCCTATTCAAGGCGGCTATCAAAAAATGACAAGAAAACTCACCGGGAGGAGTGTGTCAGAAATGTTGATAAGCACATACTCGAAAGAATAGAAACTATTATCGTGGACAAGTCCTTTACAAGGTCATTTGAAGAAAAGTGCCGGATGATCGTGAGTGCTTCTCCAGAAACAAACCCTCTTTCAACGGCTGCACAATTACAATTGGGTTTGCTTGCGAGGTTTTTCTTCAGCGCGCTCATTGATGCCGATCGACAGGATACGGCCGATTCAGAGAAACCAAAAGCCGCGCTTCATCGCCAGCAAGGGAATTATCGGTCGTGGCGTGAAATGATTGATCGACTTGAAAACAAGTATAAAATTTTTGAAACAAAAAACCGTGTGGATGAAATTCGTAAAGAGATATCTGCCCATTGTCTTCATGCCTCAAAGAGGCCGAAGGGATTGTTCACGCTAACCGTTCCGACCGGTGGAGGGAAAACTCTTGCAAGCCTTCGTTTTGCGCTGCACCACGCAAAAGAACATGGCATGGATAGAATTATCTACGTAATCCCATTCACATCAATCATTGATCAAAATGCGCAGGTAGTGCGGGAAATCCTTGAACCGAAAGAGTGTCCTGAAGATACTGGCAAAATTGTTCTTGAACACCATTCCAACATCGGAGCCGATGCGCAAAGTTGGAAAGAAAAACTCCTGACCGAGAATTGGGATGCGCCGGTTGTCTTTACCACAATGGTTCAATTTCTGGAGGCTCTTTTCGGGGCGGGAACCCGTGGTGCAAGGCGAATGCACCAGTTAGCGGAATCTGTTATTGTTTTTGATGAAATTCAAACACTCCCGATAAAATGCGTCCATCTCTTTAACAATACGATCAATTTTTTGGTGAATTACGGTGGGAGTACCGTTGTTCTCTGCACAGCTACACAGCCGCTTTTAGGTTCGGTTGATGAAAAGAAAGGCACCCTTAAACTGTCTGAAAAGAATGAACTTATGCCTAATGTCGGTAAACTCTTTGTCGATTTGAAAAGGGTGTATGTTCATGACTGTCGTAAATCTTCTGGCTGGACTTATCCAGAGATGGCAGCGCTTGCGGTAGAGCAGGTCAAGGAAAATGGAAGCTGCCTTGTCGTAGTTAATATGAAGAAAGCCGCTCGTATAATTTTCGAGGAAGTGAAAAAAGACGGACTTGAGGTTTTCCATTTGAGCACAGGAATGTGTCCGGCACATCGAAAACAGGTACTCAAAACGATTCGCCAGAGACTTGATGATGAAAAGCCTATTCTCTGTGTCAGCACACAGCTTATTGAGGCTGGAGTAGATGTAAGTTTTCGATCGGTTATCCGTATGCTTGCCGGGCTTGACTCCATTGCACAGGCTGCGGGCCGGTGCAACCGCCACGGTAGCCCGGAAATCGGCAATGTATTTGTTGTTAATCCGGCTGAAGAGAACCTTGATTACCTGAAAGACATTGCAGTTGGAAAAGAAAAAACGAATCGTGTTCTTGATGACTATAAATCTGATCCATCAAAATACGACAGCGACATTATCGGCCCGAAGATGCTTGACTGGTACTATCAAAACTACTTTTACGAACGAAAAGATGTCATGGATTATCCTGTCAACGCGAATCGCAACGATACCCTTCTGAATATGCTGTCATGTAACAGCAGTGCTGTTGCTGATTTCCAGCGGGCAAATAGAACGATGCCGGCAATATACCTGCATCAATCGTTTATGACCGCGTCAAAACTCTTCAAATCGATTGATGCACCGACACGAAGTGTTATTGTCCGTTATGGTGATGAAGGAAGAGAATTGGTCAATCAGCTTTGTTCTGCATTTGAAGTGGAAAAACAATATACCCTGATCAAAAAAGCACAGCAATACTCAGTAAACCTGTTTCCGTATGAGTTTGAAAAGTTGGCAGAACAAAATGCGCTTTATCGGGTTCAGGAAGAGACGGAGATATTCTACCTTGATTATCATTACTACAGTAAAATAACAGGCATATCATTGGAACCAGTAAAACAGGAGGAGCAATTCAAAGATGAATACATTACCTAAAAACACTGTCGAATTCAGGCTATGGGGGCGCTTCGCGCTTTTTACCGATCCACTCACCAAAATCGGTGGCGAGAAATGTTCATACCATCTTCCGACCTATGAGGCGCTGAAGGGTGTCTGTAAGTCAATTTACTGGAAGCCTACGATTGTCTGGGTGATTGATGCAGTACGGGTGATGCGGCGGATTCGAACACAGACCAAAGGAACAAAACCGCTGAACTATGGAGGTATCTATCCCAGTGAAAAGATTCCCGGAAAAAGACAAAAGAACTTTAATGACCTTGCAATCTACACATTCCTCTCGGATGTGGAATATCAGGTGAGAGCTCATTTTAAATGGAACGATCACCATGCGGCATTGGAAAAAGACCGTATCGATGGCAAACATTTTGCCATTGCGAAGCGGATGCTTGAACGTGGTGGACGTCAGGATGTTTTTCTCGGCACGCGCGATTGTCAGGGTTATGTGGAGCCGTGCGTTTTCGGTGAAGGTGAAGGTGCATACGACGATGATGGAGAAGTCGCCTACGGTCTGATGTTCCACGGGTTCGATTATCCTGATGAAACAGGAAAGAACGAACTACATGCAAGATTTTGGTATCCCGTGCTCAAAAAAGGGATTTTAGTGTTTGAACGGCCTGAAGAATGCAAATACAAGAAATTGGTCCGGCAGATGAACGCGAAAAGTTTCGGAACCGAGAATGTGAAATCTGTCGATCTTGAAGCCGCAGAACTGGAGGTGTCGATATGAGCTGGATACAAAAGTTGTATGAGACAAGTACGGTCATTGATAAGCTAACATTAAACAGAGATGGGAAGCCTTGGCCTGTTTCTCACGTAGCGAAAAAGGCACATGTTGAAGTTACAATTGATATCACTGGAAATTTTAGAAGAGTTCGCCCATTAGAATGGAATGAAGCTATTACAATTATTCCAGTAACTGAATCGTCAGCAAATCGAACAAACACTGATGCGCCGCATCCTCTTTGTGAAGAGCTAAGTTATTGTGCTGCAGATTTGCCCGGCATAAAAATGAAACGATTTAACACAATGATTCAGTTATTGAAAAGCTGGGATAACTCACCATCATGTAGTCATCCAAAGGTTAAAGCAGTTAAAACTTATCTGGAGAAGGGTGAATTGTATAAGCGATTATCTGAGCATAATACATTTCCATTCAAAACTGTAAATTCAGTTGGGAAGAAAACGCCTGTAGAGAATAGAAAAGTATTTGTCAGATGGCGGATAGAAGAACCGGAAAATGTTTGTACTGGTACATGGGAAGATGAAAGCTTAATTCAAGCCTGGATCAACTTTGATGCAAGTCAAAACGTACCTAAGCAGGAAAGTCGACCATTTTGTATGGTTTCCGCACAAAACGTGCGAATTGCAAAAGGCCATCATCGTTTCCTGAGAACATCGGATGATGGTGCAAAATTGATTTCATCAAATGACACTGATGGATTTACTTATCGTGGGCGTTTTACTGACGGAGAAAAAGATGATGCAGGGAGACAGGCTTGCACAGTTGGTTACATTGAGAGCCAAAAAGCGCACAACGCATTAAGATGGCTAATTCGCAGGCAAGAGTATCACAAAGTTGAAAATGAATTTGTAAAATGTTTTATAGCATGGGCTATAAGTTGTAAGCCAATCCCTGATCCATGTGCAAACTCATGGGATTTTCTCGGAGAAGAGTTTCGATCAAATAATGATCAGTCTTCAGCAATTGGTGACGTCGGGCAGTCGTTTGCGCGCCGCTTTCAAAAGAAGCTTGCCGGGTACAAGGCCAGCATTAACGACACGGAAGACATTGTTGTCATGGGTTTGGATTCTGCAACGCCGGGACGCATGGCAATAATATTTTATCGGGAACTGACCGGTTCTGAATTTCTGGAACGAATAGAAAAATGGCATTCCAATTTTGCCTGGTTACAAAATTACGGAAAGATCAAGGATAAAGAAAGCAATAAGGAAATCAGCATCAATTTTATAGGCGCACCAGCTCCGAAGGACATTGCCTGGTGTGCTTATGCAAAAAGACTTGGAGAAAAGTCTGAGCTCAAAGTTGATATGAAGTTACTAAATACAACAATAGAACGGATTTTACCTTGTATTATTGACGGCAGACCGGTTCCTCGTGATCTGGTTGAACAGTGCGTCAGGCGTGTTTCAAATCGGATTGGTCTTAAACCATGGGAATTTGAAAAGTGTTTAGGTATAGCATGTTCAATGTATAAAGGATTCTACAATCAAAGGAGGTACAGCATGGCTCTTGAAGAAGAAAGATGTTCGCGGGACTACCTTTATGGCAGGTTGTTCGCGGTGGCGGAAAAAATTGAGTCCATGGCGCTTTACTTCGCCAATGAACCACGGGAAACGACGGCGGCTCGATTGACGCAGAGGTTTGCCGACAGGCCTTATTCAACATGGCGCACGATTGAGATGAGCCTTGTCCCTTACAAGGCCCGTATCAATGCGAAAAGGCCGGGCCTTCTCAATGGTTATACTGATCTGATCGATGAAATTACATGCAAATTTGAAACTGATCAGTTCAAACAGGATAGCCGTTTGGAAGGAGAATTCCTATTGGCTTACCATTGCCAAAGGAAATGGTTAAAAGAGCATAAACGGGAAAAAGGGAAGTGGGTGCTAAAAATAGCTGACGATGCAGACGATCAGGATATAAATTCTGAAGAATAAACCAACTTAAAAAAGGAGAAATGCTTATGGCTACCCTTAGTAAAAAAATCGATTTTGCAATTATCATGAGCGTCAAGAATGCCAATCCAAACGGTGATCCGTTATACGGTAATCGCCCGCGTACAGACTATGAAGGGTATGGCGAGATCAGCGATGTGTGCCTCAAAAGGAAGTTACGCGATAGATTGCGTGAGAATGGTATGCAAATTTTTGTTCAATCCGATGACAACAAGTATGATGAATACCCAAACCTTCGGAAAAGAGCTGAAGCCATGCTTGGCAATCTTAAAAACATACCGGATATTCGCAATAAGGCTTGTGAAATTTGGTTTGATGTAAGAGCTTTTGGCCAAGTGTTTCCTTTTAAGGGATCTGAGAAGAAGGGTAAGAAAAACCAGGATACTGATAGCTCTGAGAATGGAAGCAGCGGTGCCGGTATCTCAATAGCTATAAGAGGGCCGGTTACAATACAAGCTGCTTTTAGTTTAGAGAACATTAGTAGCTACATCATATCAGAGCAGATTATTAAATCTACAAGTCTAGAAGGCGATGGAGTTAATAGGCAATCCGACCAAATGGGTATGAAACATCGCATTGGAAAGGAAGTAACTTATGTCACTTTTGGAAGTATGAACCCTCAGCTTGCTGAACGCACGGGATTTTCTGATGAGGATGCAGCGGTAATTAAATCGATTCTTCCCAAACTCTTTGAAAATGATGCTTCCTCTGCGCGACCGGAAGGAAGTATGGCCGTGCGGAAAGCTTTCTGGTGGGAGCATAACTGCAAGGCAGGACAATACTCTTCTGCGAAAGTACACAAGACGCTTGCTGTAAACGCTGACGGAAGTCACTCTTTGAAAAATTTGGATGGCCTCAAACCACAAGAGATTGACGGTTTTTGAGATGGATGTGCCGAAAGATAAAGCGCACATACCGCGGACCAGTTCCGGAAGAGAAAATATGACCGACCACCCTTTACACGACCCTCTCATCCCACCCCACGGCGGCTATCAGGAACTTCAGTCCTACCAGATGGCCGAGATTGTTTATGACGCCACAGTGGTGTTTTGCGACCGATTTGTCAATCGCTGCTCACGCACCCATGACCAAATGGTGCAGGCGGCCAGAAGTGGCAAGCAGAATATTGCCGAGGGCAGTATGGCCTCCGGCACCTCTAAGAAAACCAAACTCAAACTCATCGGCGTGGCCCGGGCCAGTCTGGAAGAGTTGCTGCTTGATTTCAAAGATTTTCTGCGCCAGCACAGCAAGCCCCTTTGGGGCAAGGATCACCCCCTGGCTAAAGAAGTTAGAGGCCTTTGCTACCAAAAAGATAGGTCATACAGAACGTATAAGACATATTTTGAAAAGTAAAGCCCTGAGGTGGCCGTTAATGCGGCCATTTGCCTGATCCATCAGGTCAACTATCTGCTGGACCAGCAACTGCGGGCCTTGGAAAAAGAGTTTTTAGAGGAAGGCGGTTTTACCGAACGACTTTATCGGGTGCGCTCTCAGACGAGGAAAGATAAAAAATAAGTCGTATATGACCAATAAGACCAATATTTATTCGGAAGAAGATTTGATTATGGTTTCAGCGTTGCAGCATTATGCCTTTTGTCCCCGGCAATGTGCGCTGATTCATGTGGAGCAGATTTGGGCGGAGAGCGGTCTGACCGCCCAGGGCCGGATCATGCACGAGAAGGTCCATCAGGAAGGCAATGAATCTCGTGGCCCGGTGAGGATTGCCAGAGGCGTATCGCTCAGAAGCCTGAGACTGGGGCTGGTGGGTGTGGCCGATGTGGTCGAATTCCACAAGATCAGTAAAGATTCCTGGCAGCCCTTTCCGGTGGAGTATAAGCGGGGGAAGCCCAAGGCCGATCATTGCGACCTGATTCAACTGTGTGCCCAGGCTGTTTGCCTGGAAGAAATGCTCTCTATTGCTGTTCCCTGTGGGGCCTTGTTCTATGGCCGGACCCGCAGGCGTTTGGATGTAACCTTCGATGACGATCTTCGTCATGAAACCGAAGAGACGGCACGAAAGGCCCATGAACTGATCGCTTCCGGGATAACCCCACCGCCGGTTTATGAAAAACGCTGTGAGCGCTGTTCCCTGATCGGGGAGTGTCTGCCCAAAAAGATTGAAAAGAAGACTTCGGTGAAACGATATTTGATACGCATGATGGAATCAGCATGAAAAAACATCTCAATACCATTTATGTGACTACCCAAGGATCATACCTTTCTAAAGAAGGCGAGACGGTCGTCGTCAAGGTTGAGGGGGAAGTCCGTCTCCGCATACCGGTCCACACCATCGGCGGCATCGTTTGTTTCGGGAATGTGCTGTGCAGTCCTTTTTTGATGGGATTTTGCGCAGAGAATCAGGTAGGCTTAAGTTTCTTGTCCGAATACGGCCGGTTTCTGGCCAAAGTCCAGGGGCCGGTTTCCGGAAATGTCCTTCTTCGCAGGGAGCAGTACCGCCGGGCAGACGACCTGAAATTCTCGGCCGAGGTCGCCGGTTTCATTCTCACCGGAAAGATCACCAATTGCCGCACGGTGTTGCAAAGGGCCATCCGGGACCATGCCGAAAAGATCATGGAACAGGAGGTTCGCCAGGCGGTCACCAAGCTGAACCATCAGCTTGATTTTTTCAATAAAGACCTGCCGCTTGAGGTTATACGGGGGATTGAGGGTGATGCGGCCCACACTTATTTTAATGTTTTTGATCATCTGATCCTGGCTCAGAAAGAGGACTTCCGGTTCGATGAAAGAAACAGGCGACCGCCGCTGGACAATGTAAACTGCCTCTTATCTTTCATTTATACGCTTCTGATGCATGACGTGAGATCCGCTTTGGAAACGGTGGGGCTCGATCCGGCTGTCGGGTTCCTGCATCGGGATCGCCCCGGAAGACCCGGGCTGGCCCTTGACCTGATGGAAGAATTCAGGCCTTTTATTGCCGACCGTCTGGTTTTATCTTTGATCAACCTCCAACAGGTTCGGGACAAGGGATTCAAGAAGATGGAATCCGGTGCGGTCCTTATGGACGACGATACCCGGAAGACGGTTCTGGTTGCCTACCAGGAGAGGAAGCAGGAAGAAATCTTTCATCCCTTTCTCGATGAAAAGGTGATGATTGGAATATTATTTCATGTCCAGGCCCTGCTGATGGCCCGGTATCTGCGTGGGGATCTGGACGGGTATCCCCCGTTCATTTGGAAGTAGGGAGGGGTTCGATGTTTGTTTTGGTCAGCTACGATGTTTCAACCATTGATCCCAGCGGGCCGCGCCGCTTGAATCGGGTGGCCAAAGCCTGTAAGGACTATGGTCAGCGTGTCCAATACTCCGTCTTTGAATGCCTTGTTGATCCGGCCAAGTGGGCTGTTTTGAGGCAGCGTTTAATTGATGAAATCGATCAGGAGGTGGACAGCCTGCGTTTTTATTTTCTTGGCGCTAACTGGCGAAGGCGGGTGGAACATATCGGTGCAAAAAAAGGGATCGATCAGGAAGGGCTGCTGATTGTATGAAGGGGGTTTTGCGAACCTGAAGTGGACATGATTTCGCAGGGAGGTTCGCATTGGATTTAACTGATAGGAAATACACGATTTCGTGAATGTGTTCTTTGATAATTGAATAGGGCTATTTGTAATTTTGGCAGGGTGCGCGGAAGTCATATTATTTTTTGTTTTTTAATAAAGAGTTACAAGTTGTATGTCGCCCCCCGCGCGGGGGCGTGGATTGAAACGACAGTTTTGTTGAAATTTATGGTAAAAAGTAAAAGTCGCCCCCCGCGCGGGGGCGTGGAT
>JBEKPQ010000073.1:0-20523 GCA_049520575.1 Thermodesulfobacteriota bacterium
TTGATCCTCTGGCGACAAAACAATAGGTGTTCTTGGTCGTCCTGTTTTCATGGGCATTCTCCTTGAAAGTAGTTATACCCATGATAAACGAATAAGAATATATATTCAAGTTAATTATGAGATAGTACACTAGTCTAGACCCTTATTTTATTGAAAATGGTCAATAGTTGGAAACGATGTTCCTTTACTAGAAGATATTAAAAAGTATTTTATAATCTCACTACATCATTGTCTATGATAAAATTAATATTTATCTCTATTCGTTTTTAAGTTAACAGAAGATGATACAGGGTTCAGTTAACACGAAGGCCTTCAATTTCATGCCCCCTTTTCTAAACCTTTTCCCTGCCTGAGTGTAACACCCAGGCGGGTCACAGAGAGGAAGGGGGGTTCCTGGAGAGAACCGGCATGTTTATATTGAAAAAATGGGTTTCCAGTCTGTTTTTTCCGCTTTCTCTGGTTATTGAACTTCTTCTTGTCGGTCTTTTGTGGCCTAAAAAAGGCAAAAAATTCCTTATAGCCGGGATCATATTGCTGTATCTGTTTTCTTTTTATCCATTTTCTTTTTTAATCCTCTGGCCTTTAGAGAGAATTTATGATCCCGTCCAAGAATCTTCCATTCAACGGGAAATAAACTGGGTTGTGGTTTTAGCTGCAGGCTCCAAAGAAGGCAGACACCTTACACCGGAAAACCGGCTGAATGATGCTTCTTTGAAACGTCTCCTCGAAGCGATATGGCTCTGCCGCCACCTGCCCCAAGCCCGGCTTATCCTTTCAGGGGGGAGATTTGAGGGTGGTACTCCAGTCGCTCGTGTAATGCAGGAAGCGGCTTTGAAATATGGCTTACCCCCTTCCCGGCTGGTCCTGGAAGACTCTTCCAGGGATACCCAAGATGAGGTCCAATTATTGAAAAAGACCTTGGGAAAAGATCCTTTTTATCTAGTTACCTCAGCCAGCCATATGTTCCGCTCCATGTCTATGTTTAAAAAGGTAGGCACTCAACCAATACCCGCTCCTACTGATTTCCGGGCGGTGTGGGAACCTTTGAAGGTGGTTGATTTTTTCCCTCAGGCCATTGACCTATTAGATACGGAACGGGCCTTTTATGAATATTTTGGGCTTCTTTGGGCTTTGGTAAGAGGGTATCTGTAACTTAACCGGATGTGAAAAAACTCATTTTTTCAGGTTGCTCAAAAAGGTTCAGATATAAGGCGCCCGAAGTTCCAAGGAATGAGTCGTATATAAAAGTACGACGCAATGACGAGGAATGAGGGCAACGCAGTAGATGGGCCTTTTTCAGCAACCTGTTAATCCTGTTCGGGCCGTAAGATGAGGCAGGACAAAGGCGGAAGAGTTATCAACAGGGATTGAGCATAAGAATGAAAAGGCAGCGGTTCGGTACGGATTTGTCCCATATTACCGAGATTGCTTCCCCCGTACCATTTAGAATCACTATTGATCTCTTCCCGGTAATAAGGGGTATAGGGGACCCCGATTCGGTAACCGAACCGGGGCACCGGTGTCAGGTTGAGGGCGACAACCACCCAGGTTTCCCTGGAACTGCGGACATAAGCAATTACTGATTGCTGCCAATCCTGGCAGTCGATCCAGCGGAATCCTTCGTGCTGATGATCCTTTTCCCAGAGGGCCGGCTCTCCTTGATAAAGGCTTCCCAGATCGACCATGAAATTTTGTAATCCTATTCGCCAGGGATCTTCTTCCAGATGCCAGTCCAGGCTCTGGTCATGATCCCATTCCCTCTCCATAGCCAGTTCGGTGCCCATGAACAAGAGCTTTTTCCCGGGATGGGTGTACATATATCCCAGCAAGATCCGTAAGTTAGCAAACTTCTGCCAGGTATCTCCAGGCATTTTGGAAAGCAACGACCCCTTCCCGTGCACAATCTCATCATGGGAGATGGGCAAAATAAAATTCTCGGTATAGGTGTAAAGCATGGAAAAGGTCAATTCGTTATGATGGAAACAACGATGCACCGGGTCTTTGGAAAAATAAGACAACGTGTCGTGCATCCAGCCCATATTCCACTTGAAGCCGAATCCCAGGCCGTTAAGGTATACCGGAGCGGTAACGCCGCCCCAGTCCGTGGACTCCTCGGCGATGGTAAAGCAACCGGGAAAGAGACCATAGACTTTTTCATTTAAGGTTTTTAGAAAAGCAATGGCTTCCAGGTTTTCACGGCCTCCCTTGGAGTTGGGGATCCACTCCCCTTCTTTTCGGCTGTAATCCAGATAAATCATGGAGGCCACGGCATCCACCCGCAGGCCGTCAATATGATACTGATCCAGCCAGAAAAGGGCATTGGCCAAAAGAAAATTCCGAACTTCATTTCTGCTGAAATTAAAAATCAGGGTGCCCCAGTCCTGGTGTTCTCCTTTTTTCGGATCGGCGTGCTCATAGAGGGCCGTACCGTCAAACCAGCGCAGGCTGTAGTCATCCTTGGGGAAATGGGCTGGCACCCAGTCCAAAATAACCCCGATCCCGGCCTGATGACAGGCATCCACCAGATAGCGAAAATCGTCCGGGGTCCCGTAGCGACTGGTCGGGGCATAGTAGCCGGTGACCTGATACCCCCAGGAGCCTTCAAAGGGGTGTTCGGTCACAGGTAAAAGCTCCAGATGGGTAAATCCGTAACGCTTGATCTCGTCAATTAAGTAAGGCGTCATCTCCCGGTAGGTCAAAGGGCGGTTTCCTTCTTCCGGGACGCGGCGAAACGAGCCCAGGTGGCATTCATAAATGGCCATAGGAGAAGCGCGTAAATCGATGCTGGGCCGTTTTCCCATCCATTGACCGTCGCCCCATTGATACCCGGAAAGGTCCCATATCCGGGCACACATGGCCGGAGGAATCTCCATGGAAAAGGCCAGGGGATCGGTTTTGATCCGGAGGAGTCCTTCCTTGGTCTTTATCTCAAACTTGTACAGGAGTCCTGGCCTCAGGCCAGGTACAAAGAGTTCCCAAATACCGGAACTGCCCATGGCCCGCATGGGAGAAAGGCGTCCGTCCCAGCGGTTGAATTCACAAAGGAGGCTGACCCGTTTGGCATTGGGGGCCCAGATGGCAAAGGAAACCCCGGATACCCCGTCCCTGGATCGCAAATGGGCTCCGAGGATTTCATACAGCCGGAGGTGATTGCCTTCATTAAAAAGGTGGAGATCCATGTCTCCTAACGTTGGGGGAAAACGGTAAGGGTCTTCCGTTTCCCAATGATTTCCATCGGGAAAGGAAAAAAGAAAATGATAGGGGAACGGCCAAGTCATATCCTTCAGGTCGGCCTCGAAGATCCCCCCGGGGTGAATACGAATCAGCTCAACGGATCGGCCTTCCAACAAAAGGGAGGCCTTCACGGCATCGGGGTGGAAGGCTCGGATGATCACCCCTTTCTTATTCCCCTCTTGATAGGGGTGTCCTCCCAAGATCCGATGAGGATCAAAGTGTTCTCCTTTAGCCAATGCATCGAGTTGTTTTTTCATTCGGCCTCCCAACCAATGACCTCGGGGGGGAGGTCGATTTTCAGTGCAAAGGCCCGATAGTGTTCTCGATACTCTGGCTTGTTTTGGGGAAGGTCTCGGCAGGCGTCTAAAAAACTGTTTTGAACATTCCAAAGATTGAGGGGGACGTCAAATTGGTGGCAGATCTGGATCATCTTGTAGATAGCCGTGAAGAGCCTGTCCGGATCGAGATAGGCCTTTAATTGTTTTATTTCTTTTTCGATCCTTATCTGGATTCGTTGTTGAACCTGTTCGTTAGGCAGGGGATATCCCAGTTCCTGAGAACGGTTAAAAAATTCCTGTAATCCTTCCAATTGTTGCCAAGGAGGAAAAGCCTCTTGCAGCCCTTTTTCTAAGGCCCGGTCCAGAATGAGGGTCAAGGCCATCTTCATTGGGTTGGGCAAGGACACTCCCATCTCAATCAGTTTAATCAGGGTCCCGATATCTTCTTTGACCCATTCCTCCAGGAGAAGGATATGGTTTTCCATCCGCTCTTGAAGGAGGAGATTGATCAACCTCTGTCGTTCTTCTGAAAAAAGGTCTTTTAAGTAGAAGCGACCGGGGTCAAAGATTTCCTTAACCCAATCGTAGACATCCCCCAACGAAGTTGTTTTATAGAGATTAAGGATATCCTTTTTAAAGGTTTCGTATCCCTCGTTGTTTGGGTAGGGTTTCAAAAGGCATTGGAAATCCACTCCTCCAAAATGGAAGACGGCAAAGATTCCCTCCTGTTCCTCCAGGGTGATCGTTGAAGAAACTTTAAGACGGCCTACTGCCAAGTGGGATCCGTTTTGAGGAAGAATCACCTGGTCCTGGTGGCTCAATCGATAACAATAAATGCGATCTTTTTGGTTCTTTTGATAAATGGAACCGATGGCGTAATGGGCCAGAACCCGTGAGAGATCAACCGTAAAGGGGCGCACCTTTTGTTGCCATATTTTTGCTCCGTCCCCAAATTCCTTTTTGTTGCTGGGGGCTTTTTTTAGATCAGTGAGAAGGGATTCTTCCAAATCCGATCCAAAATCCTTGGCGATCTGGATGGCCCGGCAGGCATATTTCAGGATTTGGGTTGTTTCCAGCCCGCTGATTTCATCAAAGAACCAGGCGCAGCTGGTAAACATCAACAGACCACAGCGTTGCATTTCCATGAGCTTTAAGGTTTGAATCCGGTCTTCCAAGGACCTAGACGGCTTACTTCCCTGCTCAACGAAAAAACGTTCCAGATTCTCCGGGGATCGGTCTAAAAGGACCTGGATATAGGCATCTCTGGCCTGCCAGGGGTCTTTCAATAAGGAAGCGGCCCGGCTTTCAAAAAGAAGGTCCAATTCATTTTTTAAACGGTTTAGACCCTCCCGAAGGGGCGCCCTCCAGGCCTGCTGTAATTCTGGCCCATCCAGCCGGCAACCGCAGTTGGCCCGCCATCGTTCAATCCCATGTGCACAACTCCAGGAGGTGTTTTCGTATATCTCCACTTCGAATTGGGGAGGGAAATGGGCCAAAAACCAACCATAATTTTTTAGTTGGATAGCGGGGTCTTTATCCAATTGATGAAGGGCATAGGCCAGGGCCATATCTCCAAACAGACGATGGTGTCCGTAGGATTCACCATCCGTTGCCACGTTAACCAACTGGGGACCGGAATCCTGGGGATCAAAGCCGTTCAACAGACGTTGAAAGAGGATCTCGCCGTTCTGTAAATAATTTTCAAAAGCGATCCCATGAGCCAGCCCTCCGTCATAGAAAAAAATGGCGATTTTTTGTCCGCCGGGTAGATTACACCAATAAGGCCGCCTGGAATTGATGATCCCTTGGGCCTCAGTCCATTGTTGCTGACCAAGGGGACGAAAACACTTGGCCTGATGGGGGGCCAGGATGGTGAATTTAATCCCTTCCCTGACCAGTACCTCGAGGGTCCTCAGGTCAACAGCCGTTTCCGGAAGCCACATCCCCTCCGGATCCCGATTGAATCGTTTCCGGAAGTCCGCCTTGCCCCAGCGGATCTGGGTTAGCACATCTCTTTCTTCGGCCAGAGGAAGGATAATATGGTTATAGGCCTGGGCCAGGGCATTGCCATGTCCGTCTTGATCTTTTAGTGATTGGTGATCGGCCTGTTGAATTACTTTAAGGGTGATCCCGGCTTTTTCTTCCATCCAGGAAAGGAGGGTGGGTCCGAAATTAAAACTGATCTTTTGATAATTATTGCTGATCCGGATTATTTGACCCTTTTCGTTTTGGATACGGGAACGGCTGTTTGGGGCATAGCATTCGGTCAGAATCCGTTCATTCCAATCATGGTAAGGAGCGGCTGTTTCTTCTCTTTCTACAGCTTCCAACCAGGGGTTTTCCCTGGAAGGCTGGTAAAAATGGCCGTGAATACATATATAGCGGCTGGTTTTAGGGTTGGATGTCATAAGAGGGACGACGGAAGAGGCATGAGGGATATAGGACGATGGACGAGAGAAGAATGAAAACGGACAACCAAATAAAAATTAAAAATCAAAAACCTATGCTCGTCCTTCGCCCCTCGTCCCTCATCCTTCATCATTTTTATTTAGTCTCGGAAGTCCCGCTGGAAGGGTTACTGGGACTCGGCTCGCTGGTTTTTTCCGAGCTTTTTTCATTACTCTCTGCCGGCTTGTCTTTTTTCCCTAATGAGGCCGAATCCCCCTTACGGGCGTAATCGGTGACATACCAGCCGCTGCCTTTGAGATGAAAGGCGCTTCTAGAAATCATTTTACGTAAGCGTCCAGCACAGTGGGGGCATTTAGTCAACGGGGGATCGGAAAATTTCTGCATAGCTTCGGTAACTCGTTTACATTTTTGACATTCATACTCGTAAACCGGCATTTCTAAAACCTCCTGATACTAACTAACTTATCTCATTCTGGCAGCGATGCCCTACATAGGAATCAAAAATAGGGTTTAAATTTATCCCCTTCAAAGACTTCAAGATCTGGTATGTGGCCAAATGGACCTTACCTTCTTCTGCCGCTTTTTCTTCCTGTTCGACATCAAAACGCTGCATAAATTTCCTGAACCGGACCACATGGACCAGTTCATGAGTTAAGATGTAGACCATCAAGGGAAATAATTCTATCCCTTCCTTCCGGTCAATGACCCCCAGGATATTGTGATCCTGAAGACATATCCGGTAATAATCCCTCGGATAATTCGTCGGAATCCTGTTGGGAAAGGGATAAACATAACGGGCGATCTGGGCCAACCCGTCAGAAGTAATTTCTTCTTTTCTCAAATGGGCCAGATTGGAAATCTCAAAATCATATTTCTTCCAATTGCTGGTAGAAATATGGTAATGATTACAGGTAGTGTCTTCGGCAATCTCCAGGGCTTTATCCACCCAATAAATTTCCCCTGGAGTAAAATGCCTGTAGCTCTTCATGACTCCCTAACTGATTAAGGTTATATTTATATATTAGTTATTATTATAAAGATGTCAAGCCATTAAAGAAAAATCCGAGAACTCCATGATAAAAAAATTATCCATTCCGGCGCCTTATCAGGGGCGTGTGCTTCGTCTCCTTAATGAATTAAAAGACAGATCCCTTTCCGGAATCCTTGTTTCTCAGCCGGAAAACCGTCGGTATCTCAGCGGATTCGAACCAACCGATCCCCAGCTTAATGAATCCTCCGGATTTTTGATCATAGGTAAGGGTCTGGCCATCCTGGGCACTGACCCGCGCTTTGAAGTCGAGGCCCAGAAAGAGGCCAAAGGATATTTTCCCTTTATCTACCGAAAAGGATTGGAGTCTTCCTGGCCGGAAATCAAGGGGCTATTAAAGCCCATAAAAAAGATGGCCTTCGAAAGCCATTCCTTAAACTTTTACACCTTTCAGAAATTTAAAAAATTGATCCGTTACCAGGTGAATTCTCTTTTGTTCTTACCAGCTTACCAGTTGGTTGAAGAAATAAGAGCACAAAAAGATCGTCTGGAAATAACAGCTATCCGTAGAGCCCTGTCTATTACCGAAGAGGTTTTCCGGGAAGTATTAAAGACCTTGCGGCCGGGTAAAACCGAAAAAGAGATCGCCTGGCAGATTAAGCATTGGATTCATCTCAAAGGAGGAGATGGCCTGGCCTTTGAACCGATCGTGGCCTCAGGACCTAATGCCGCCCGTCCCCATGCTGAACCAACGGAACGGGAAATAAAAAAAGGGGAACCGATCTTGTTCGATTTTGGAAGTAAATGGAAAGGCTATTGTTCCGATCTTTCTCGGACCGTGTTTTTTGGGCGCCCAACCGACCGTTTTAAAGAAGTTTATTCGCTTGTCCGGCAAACCCAGCTTCAGGCCGAAAAAGGGATAGGGGCCGGATTGACTACGGCCGCTGCCGATGCCCTGGCCCGATCGGTGATTGAAAAAGAAGGCTACGGAAAATTCTTTAAACATTCTCTGGGTCACGGTGTGGGGCTGGCCACCCATGAACTACCCAGCCTCGGACCAAACAGTCCCAATCTCTTGAAGCCGGGTATGGTCGTCACCATTGAGCCCGGGATCTATCTGCCCGGCTGGGGTGGGGTCCGCTTAGAAAATATGGTCCTGATTCAAAAAAAAGGGGCCAAGGTCTTAAATAAGGATCAAAGCTTTTACAGGTTTTGAAGACAATCTTTTTAAAATGGTATCCAGGTTTTCTAAGAAAAGAGATTTTATTTTTTGTCAAGGTCGTAGCCTCCTTAGCCCCTATAATTAATCATTTAGGCTTGACAAAGTCCTCGGTGGTAATTAAATTTAAGGCACATTATTAACTCATTATTTTTAGGATTTACCTGATTTATATGACTATTTTCCTGGACCAAAGAAATCGTTCCATTTTAAATGCCATTGTTAGAGATTATATAGAGACGGCTGAACCGGTCGGGTCCCGGGCTATTTCCAAAAAAAACGACATTCATCTTAGTCCGGCCACCATTCGGAATATCATGTCTGATCTGGAAGAGATCGGGTTGATCACCCAGCCCCATGTTTCCGCCGGGAGGGTGCCGACCGAGACCGGGCTGCGACTTTATGTCAACTCCATTCTGGAGTTGCGCCCTCTGGCCGATTCGGAAAAGCGAAGGATCCAAAATTACTTATTGGACAGCAGCCAGGAAGTGGAAGAATTGTTAAAAACCACTTCTAAGATGCTGGCCGTAGTCACCGAACAGGCGGCGATCGTCTCCCAACCCAAGTCGTCAGCTACGGTTTTTAAACATATAGAATTCATCCGGATGAGGGATAATCTGATTTTAATGGTCCTGGTGACCCAAGCCGGACTGGTTCAGAATAAGATCATTGAAATTGAGGACAACCTTTCTCAGGGTGAATTGGACCGTTTAACCCAGTATCTCAATGAATTGCTCTTCGACCTGACCCTGGATCAGCTCAAGCAGAAGGTCCTGGAGGAAATGAAAAAAGACAAGGATGACTTTGATGCCTTGTTATCCAAGGCCCTGGAAATTTCCAACCAGGCCTTCCAGGAAGAATCCATCAGTGAGGTGTATATCGAGGGTCGGATTAATCTGATGCGCTATCCGGAATTCAGCCAGATGGAAATATTAAGAGACCTTTTCAAGGCCTTTGAAGAGAAAAATATATTGATACGGCTATTGGAAAAAAGTATCAATGCCATCGGGATTCAGATCTTTATCGGGTCGGAAACCCAGATTGATGAGATGGGGGGCTGCAGCGTTATCACCGCCCCGTACACCAAGGGGGAGTATCCCATCGGAACCCTTGGGGTCATCGGACCGACCCGGATGAATTACGATCGGGTGATACCGATCGTAGACTATACGGCCAAGGTAATTAGCCGGATCCTGGAAAAGAAGATCTGACCCTTTTCGTTTAACCCCGATAAGTCTTTTTTACGGCCGAACTACACGGACTAAAATATCAGGGTGTTCCGGCGTCAAAAAAATAAAATGATAGAGTTAAAGAGAGGTAAACCCTTTGACCAAGATAAAGGTAACAGAAGAGCCCACCCAGCTCAAACCATCGGATGCGGCTGAGGAGGCGACTGCCGGAAATGAAAAAGGGAAAAAACCGGATTTAGAAACCCGGCTTCAGGAAAAGGAAAAAGAAGCCCAGGAAAATTACGACCGTTATCTTCGCCTTTCAGCCGAGTTGGATAACTTTAAAAAGAGAATGGAAAAGGAAAAGGGTGAGGCTTACAAATTCGCTAATGAAAATTTACTAAAAGACTTGCTTCCAGTGCTGGACAATCTGGAACGGGCCTTGGAGCACGGCCGGGACACAGAAAACCCCAAGGCCCTTCTCGAAGGGGTCGAGTTGACCCATAAAAACTTTTGGGCGGTCCTGGAAAAATACGGGATATCCCGGGTGGAGGCCATGGGAGAAGCATTTGATCCCACCCACCATGAGGCGGTCATGGTTCAGGAGGATGCCCAAAGGCCTGCCGGGCAGGTCATCTCTCAGTTGCAAATCGGGTATCGGTTGCATAACCGCCTGGTTCGTCCGGCCATGGTTGTTGTTTCCAAGAAACCGGAACTAAACCCTGATGAAGATCCCGAAGCCTGATCTTAAAAACAAACAGGTCGGTTCGGGGACACAGGTATTGATATAATCATAAGGAGGATAAAATGAGTAAAATTATTGGAATTGATTTGGGGACCACTAATTCGTGTGTGGCCATCATGGAGGGTGGAGATCCCAAGGTAATTGCGAACGTGGAGGGGAGCCGTACAACCCCCTCGGTGGTTTCCGTCACAGACAATAACGAACGGCTGGTCGGCCAGGTGGCCAGACGACAGGCTATCACCAATCCGACCAATACTGTCTATGCCGTAAAACGGCTGATCGGGCGTAAATACGATTCCCGTGAAGTCCAGGGTGATATCCATATCTTGCCCTATAAGATCGTCAAGGCCTCCAACGGAGACGCCCATATTGAAATCCAGGGCAAAGAATACAGCCCGGCCGAGATCTCTTCCATGATCCTGACCAAGATGAAACAAACCGCGGAAGAATATCTGGGCGAAAAGGTCACCGATGCCGTGATTACCGTGCCGGCCTATTTTAATGATAGCCAACGGCAGGCCACCAAGGATGCCGGTCGCATTTCGGGATTGAATGTCCTGCGGATTATCAATGAACCGACGGCGGCCGCTCTGTCTTACGGCCTGGATAAAAAGAAGGACGAGAAGATCGCCGTCTTTGATCTGGGCGGCGGGACCTTTGACATCTCCATCCTGGAGATCGGTGAGGGGGTCTTTGAAGTCAAATCCACCAATGGAGACACCCACCTGGGCGGAGAGGATTTCGATTTGCGGGTCATTGATTATCTGGCGGCTGAGTTTCGCAAGGATCAGGGTATTGATTTGCGGAGCGACAAAATGGCCCTGCAACGCCTGAAAGAGGCGGCTGAAAAGGCCAAGATGGAACTATCCACGGCCATGGAAACGGATATCAATCTTCCCTTTATCACTGCCGATGCCAGCGGCCCCAAACATCTGAACATCAAGCTTTCCAGGGCCAAACTGGAGATGCTGGTAGAAGATTTGATTGAAAAGGTAGTTCCGCCCTGCCGGACAGCACTTAAGGATGCGGGGCTTACAACCGACCAGATTCAGGAAGTCATTCTGGTGGGCGGAATGACCCGGATGCCGAAAGTCCAGCAAAAGGTCAAGGAAGTTTTCGGACGTGAACCCCATAAGGGGGTGAACCCCGATGAGGTGGTGGCCATAGGGGCCGCTATCCAGGCCGGGGTCTTGAAAGGGGATGTCAAAGACGTCCTGCTTCTGGACGTGACCCCGTTGTCTCTGGGGATCGAGACCCTGGGCGGTGTTCATACCAAATTGATTGAGAAAAATACCACCATACCGACCCGGAAAAGCCAGACCTTTTCCACGGCTGCGGATAATCAGCCGGCCGTTTCCATCCATGTCCTTCAGGGCGAGCGGGAAATGGCGGCCGACAATAAAACCCTCGGGCGTTTTGAATTGACCGGTATTCCGTCGGCCCCTCGGGGACTGCCCCAGATCGAGGTCACTTTTGATATCGATGCCAACGGGATCGTCCATGTCTCGGCCAAGGATTTGGGAACCGGCAAGGAACAGTCCATCAAGATAACCGCCTCCAGCGGCTTATCCGAAGAAGAAATCAAGCGCCTGGTCAAAGATGCTGAGATGCACTCCGAAGAGGACAAAAAGAAAAAAGAATTGGCTGAAGCCCGCAACCATGCCGACACTTTGATCTATTCGACGGAAAAAACCGTTAAGGATTTGGGTGACAAGGTCGAGAGTTCCCTGAAATCGGATATCGATTCGGCTGTTGAGCGGTTGAAGAAAGCCATGGAAGGAAGCGATACGGCCGAAATCAAGCGGCTGTCGGATGAGCTGACCCAGACCTCTCACAAGCTGGCGGAAAAGATGTATTCCCAGGCCAGTCAACAGGGACCGGGCACCAGCCCGGGCGCCGGTCCGGAGGCTGAAGCCGGTCCGTCGGCCGGAAAGAAGGCCGATGATGATGTAGTCGATGCCGACTTTGAAGAAGTGAAATAAAAAGTTTGTTAACCGATCAAATCCCCTGTTCCTCCAAAGGTCGGAAGGGCAGGGGATTTTTTTTGCTTAAGAAGGGAAATTTTTAATGGATCAAAGGCCTCTTTCGATTTTTCTTGACTCGGTTTATTGTCATGATACTATCAGTCTAAAAGGAGCCTAAAAAAGGAAAAACATGCTAACCTTCCGGTTTGATGAGAAAAAAGCCGTTGCGGCTATTCTATATATCTCTCAAAAACTGATCAAACGCAATCAGGTCAACAAAGTGGCAAGACCTGATATGCACCGTATTTCCAAAATCCTTTACTTTGCCGACAGAAAACACTTGGCACGATACGGGAGACCAATACTTGGGGATTATTTTATCGCCATGAAGGACGGCCCTGTACCTTCGAAGACATATGATCTCATGAAAGCAATCAAAGGTGAATCTCCTTTTTGCAACGCAGATGAGTTTAGAAATTATTTTGAGGTAAAGGGTTATGTCGTTCACCCCAAAAAGGCTCCTATGCTGGAGGAATTTTCCGAATCGGATATTGAGTGTATCAATGAGTCATTGCGGGAAAACCAGGATCTTACATTTGGACAGTTAAAAGAAAAATCCCACGATCTAGCCTATGAACGGGCAAGCGAGAATAATAGAATTTCTTTTATAGCCATGGCCAAAGCAGAGGGAATCGATAAGGACATGGTCTCCTACATTGAAACCGTCGCTGAAAACCAGCAGATTCTATCCAAATGACCTCCCCTCTCGGAGAACGTTTTCCCGAGGAATATAGAAAAATTTTTAGCAGAAAACGCTTCATACCAGGAGCGGTCCTGCGTTTTCATAGCCTTCACACCACTCCTCCGAAAATAAAACGTTGTGTTGTCATCGCCATTAAAGACGAATCGGTCTCCATAGCGCTCTCTTATATTAATACAAAAAAACCTTCCAACCCCTATCTCCAGCTTTGTCAGCTGCCACTTCTCTGCAAAGGAAGAGGATACCTCGATCACGATTCCTTTTTAGACTGCGCACAGCTCTATGAGGAAAACTTGAAAAAAATCAGGCAAATGATGATCGAAGATGTAGGAGTCTATTTAGGACAAATGTCGAAAGAAGACTTCCGTAAAGCCAAAAACCTGGTTGCCTCAGCCAAGACAATTCCTAAAAAAATCAAAAAGAAATATGGTCTGATAGACTAACATCTTCTCACTAGCATCTTTATTCGGGGAACTTGACTTTAACTTTTCAATAGGTTTAAATAAGTTTTTTTAACTTGGCTTCATAAAGATATAGCTAATAGTCACAGGCCTAACCGCTGTTCGCTGAACGCCGAACGACCCTGCCCCTCGCAGGCACTGAACGCTTTCAGAATCGGAAGGACAGTCCATGAAGCAGTCCCCCAAAACCCCATTTTTTGAAAAAGAAGATGGGGTTTTTGTTTTGACGAAAGGACGAAAATGGAATTTGATTTGACTGTTATTCCTGCCGGGAGAATTGAGCAGGCCATTTTACAGATTCGCGGACTTCGTGTTATGGTTGACGCCGACTTGGCCACGCTTTATGGAGTGACAACGAAAGTCCTTAATCAGGCTGTCAAACGTAACAAGGACCGTTTCCCGGGTGATTTCATGTTTCAGCTGACTCCGAAAGAAAAACTGGAGGTGGTCACAAATTGTGACCACCTTTCCCGGCTTCGCTTTTCACCAGTCCTCCCTTATGCCTTTACTGAGCATGGTGTCCTGATGCTCGCTAATATTCTAAACTCGGAACGCGCCGTGCGGGTTAGTGTTCAGATTGTCCGTACCTTTGTACGCTTGAGAGAAACTTTGTCCACCCATGCCGATCTGGCTAGAAAAATCACCGAGATGGAAAAGAAATATGATTCCCAGTTCAAAGTGGTCTTTGACGCCCTGCGGGCTTTAATGGCCCCGCCAATAAAGCCCAAACGAAAGATTGGGTTCGATCTCAAGGAGAAGCAGGCCCGATACAGTATAAAGAAATCTTCGCAAAAATAGGAGTTGTTGACTTAACCTAATTGATATATTCTAAATTATCCGTTCAAAAGAATTGTAGAGGAGTTTAACCCTTTGAACCCTAGAATCCTTGACTCCTTGAACCCTGTTTTTTTTGAGGCTGGTCCATGAAGCAGCTCAGCAAAACCCCATTTTTTGATAAAGAGATAGGGTCTTTGTTTTGGGATGGATGAAAATCCTGTGGGTTACTGTTACCTTCGGAGGTTTTGTTGAAAGCTTTTGTAGGCGTTACAGATGATGAATGGTTTGACTTCCTATCTAACTTATCTGGGATTGACGAAGTTAATTTCTGGCAACCGGGTGGCCGTCATCTTTTTCGTACGTTAAGCCCTGGGGAGCCATTCCTTTTTAAACTTCATAGCCCTCGAAATTACATCGTTGGGGGTGGCTTCTTCGCCCATAGCACAATCCTTCCTGTCAGCCCTGCATGGGATGCCTTCGGAGAAAAAAATGGAGCAAGTTCTTTTGAAGAAATGCAAAAGCTTATTAAAAGGCATCGAAGGGTAGTTTCCTTAACTAGCGGAGATTATCAGATTGGTTGCATCCTATTAGAGCAGCCCTTCTTTTTTAGAGCAGCAGATTGGATTCCTGTTCCTTCAGATTGGAAACCAAATATAGTGCAGGGAAAAACTTATGAAACAAGTAGCGTATTAGGAAAAAAATTATGGGATGATGTTCAGCTGCGTCTTCAGACCCGCAAGGATATTTGGGCAGAGGCAAAAGTTTCTGATTTGAAAGGTGGGTACGGATCACCGATCATGATTTTGCCACGTTTAGGTCAGGGAAGTTTTCGTATCCTTGTCACCGATGTTTACCAGCGAAGGTGTGCGGTGACCCAGGAACGGACTTTGCCAGCATTAGATGCAATTCATATCAAACCTTTCGGGAAAAGTGGTCCCCATAGTGTTAATAATGGTATTCTTTTCAGGTCGGATATTCATAAACTCTTTGATACAGGTTATGTGACAATATCACCAGATTACCATTTTGAGGTCAGTAAACGGATTAAAGAAGAATTCGAGAATGGGAGAGATTACTATACTATGCATGGCAAATCACTCTATCTGCCTCCAGAAAGAAAATTGCAACCAGCACCCGAATTTATCTCTTGGCATAATGAAAACGTATTTCGAGGATAAAGAATTTGTTGGCAATTTTTGTCCCCCTGAACCAGGACTCTTTTATACATTTAAAATTTGAACTTATGACTCAGATTAGTTGAGAATTTGATAGGGAAGTGATGATACCGACTTTAACTCCACGTCTGAAGCGCTCTTGGTTCACCCTCAGCATAGATGAATTTCAAAGTGCTTTAGACGATCAAGTTCTTGCAGAACTGGTTAGGGGCAGCTTATTTTCCGTTTTACAATCTCAGAGGGATGCTTGGCTCGCACAGTTGCCACTCCTTCGGAAGGCTCTAGCTGGCCATACTGGAATGGTGTATCTTGAATTTGAAATCCCTCGTATGGGGCATCGTATTGATGCGGTAGTGTTGGTTAATGGGATTGTTTTGACAATAGAATTCAAGATTGATGCGAAGGAATATATTCGGAGTGATATTGACCAAGCATACGACTACGCGATCGATCTTAAGTACTTCCACGAAGCTAGTCATAACCTATCGGTTGTGCCGATCCTTGTGGCATCACGAGCAAAAACTAAGCCCTTCATACTTGTTGCCAACCCAAGGGTATCTGGACTTTATCAGACAATCTGTTCAAATGCTGAAAACTTAGCCTCAACTATCAATCTTGTGATGAGCCAGGTACCGGCAGGATGCATTGATCCAACAACATGGGAGGGCTCGCGTTACTGCCCAACTCCCACGATTGTTGAGGCTGCGCGAGCTCTTTATGCTGGTCATGATGTAGCCGACATCTCGCGCAACGATGCAGGAGCTATAAACCTGAGGGATACCTCGGACCTATTAGTGCGGATCATTGAAAATTCAAAATCCTCTCACCAAAAGGCCATTTGTTTTGTTACCGGAGTGCCAGGCGCAGGGAAAACGCTTGTAGGGCTGAACATTGCCACAAAATATAATGATCCCCAGAGCGACCTTCATAGTGTTTTTCTTTCTGGCAATGGTCCACTCGTAGCAATCCTCCGCGAGGCTTTGGCACGTGACGCCATTCGACGCGAGCGTGTTCAAGGCGGACGACTCAGGAAAGGCGACGCCATGTCACAGGTAAAGGCGTTCATCCAAAATGTTCACCATTTTCGTGATGAATGCCTTCGTGATCTGTCTCGTCCACCTATTGATCATGTAGCGCTATTTGATGAGGCTCAAAGGGCCTGGGATCTGGAACAGACGGCCTCGTTCATGCGCCGTAGGAAAGGAGTAATCGGCTTCAACGTGTCGGAGCCAGAGTTCCTGATTTCTTGTATGGATCGTCGTAACGATTGGGCGGTGATTGTTTGTCTTGTTGGCGGAGGGCAAGAGATCAACACTGGGGAAGCTGGCATTGGTGAATGGATTGAGGCCGTGCAACGCGTATTTGGCGATTGGCACTTGTACATCTCTCCTGCGTTAACGGATAGCGAATATGGCGCGGGAAAGCTTCTCGAAGCAATCAGGAATCGCACTAATGTGCACTACCTACCACAACTTCATCTTGGCGTCTCAATGCGGTCATTTCGAGCTGAAAAAGTTTCGGCCTTTGTCAAGAAGGTGTTGGATTGCGAAATTGTCCAAGCCCGAGATCTATTGGAGGAATTCGAGAGTCGCTATCCAATCGTTCTAACTCGCAATATTGACCTTGCTAAACAATGGTTGCGCGATCAAGCCAGTGGAAACGAGCGGTTTGGAATTGTTGTATCATCGCAAGCGGAACGATTGAAACCATTTGCCATTGATATTCGGACACCAGTGAATCCTGTGAAGTGGTTTCTAGATGGAAAAGACGATGTGCGGTCATCGTACTATCTTGAAGATGTTGCAACTGAATTTCATGTACAAGGGCTGGAGCTCGACTGGGTGTGCGTATCGTGGGACGGGGATTTTCGCTACAACGAACACGGCTGGCAACACCACTCATTTCGCGGTACTAAGTGGCAACGAATCAAGAAGGCATCCAGAAAAAACTATCTAAAGAATGCATATCGTGTCTTACTCACACGGGCACGTCAGGGAATGGTAATATTCATTCCCGAAGGAAGTCTTACCGATCCAACAAGGCATCCGAATTACTATGACTCGACATTTGACTACTTACGTTCAGTTGGGCTGCGCGAGTTATAGAACACGCACAGAAGGGAAGGTAGTTGAATTGGTATTTTCTGGCCCGAACATCTAACCATTAAACCAGATAAATAAATATTAAGAGGGGTTATGAAAAACATTCTTAACGAAGTCATTTCAAAACTGAATTCCGAAAAGGATGGTTATTGCCGCATAACCCATAAAAAGGGTTGGCTTGGTTTTCTTGAGGATGGAGATATGATTTTTAAACCTCATGGATTGCGTAAAATCCTCAAGGAAACAATTAAAAGGGAGGGGATGGAACCAAGAGGCACCAAGTTATTTTTTCTGAAAAAGAGAGGTAATTTTACTGTCACGAGTAATAAAAAGCCCTATAGAACTGAAGAAGCCCTTGAAAGATTTATCACAGCATCCAATCCGGATAACTTTTTCAATCAAATTCCAATAGGAGGCGGAAAGGAATCCATTGATATAGGAATAAGAGAAAATGAATCGAAATTTATTTTTGTAGAATTGAAACCGTGGTCAAGCACAAATTCACCTCTTTACGCCATAGTTGAGAGTCTGAAAAATTTAATTGAATACAGAATAATTCACGAGGAGAGAATCAAAGAAATTGAGCAATATAGAGAAGTGGACTTATTAGTCTTGGCCCCCTGGTCTTATTATCGGTCCTACGGGTTAATCGACATCTCAGAGGACAAGATCAGTTTAGTAAAAAAAGCCTTAAATGATCTCAGTTCCGAATTTAATACAAATATTTCCTTGATGGAACTCCCTTTAGAGAAAAAGGAATTCTTTGATATATGCCGGAGGATTTGTGATAACAAAAAAATAACCAAGCAACAAAGCATCTTTATTTCAAGCGCAAATTCTATTCCCGAATTGGAAAGAAGGCGATGGAGGATATTGGTTGAAGGGTAAAATAGCTGGGGGGAAGGTTTAATTGATTAATTTGGGTTGGCTCTAGTCAGGGAATTCTTAAACCTCTCTAAATAGGAGGCAGACTTGTGGCGAAAGAAAAGATTATAACGAGGACCCCGCGGGTATCAGTTGTCTTGAAAGATATACTGGCCGGAAAGTACGCGATCCCACGATTGCAAAGGGAATTCGTTTGGGACGGGGCAAGAGCCGCAAAACTAATGGACAGCATTTATAGGAGGATGCCCATCGGTTCCTTGCTCGTATGGGAGACCCCTAAATAAAGGTTGGGGGTCGGACCAGACGAAGGAGTTGAAAAACCTTATAATTCTTAAAAAAAGGCCCAAAAAGGACTTTAAAATGGCCTTGTTTGCCTTAAAATAAATGATTTTATCTCAGAAGGTATTAGAAATGGACATTAAGAAAGTTGATCTTTTATTAAAATATATCCTCGCAGCAGCAGGGCAGGAAGATTACGGCAACCGGGAAGTCGGGCCTATTCATTTGGTTAAATATGTTTATTTGGCGGATTTGGCTTTCGCCGAAAAACATGGAGGAGAAACCTTTACCGGCACCCCCTGGCGGTTTCATCATTTCGGGCCATGGTCTCCTGATGTTTTCAATCGTATTGGACCTATTGTCCAAGCAGTCGGCGCCCAAGAAAGAAGCATCTCAACTCCTAAATTGGAAGAGGATATAACCCGGTTTTCCTTGGTTGATGAAGACCTGTTTGAGCAGCTTGAGCGGGAACTCCCTCTAATTTTGACAATCAATGTTAAAAGATTGATTCATTTATTTGGCGATGATACCACCAGCCTGCTTCATCATGTTTATCGTACTCGGCCGATGTTGGAGGCAGCACCTGAAGAATTTTTGACTTTTAAAGTGGAAACGTTAGAAGAAGAGAGCCAGTCCGAAGTTTTAAGCAAGGCCTCTGATGTTATGACACTTTATCAAACCTCTTCAAAGAAAAAAAGGAAAGCCGACATGAATAACCTTAAAGAGAAAATACAGGCTAAACTGACGGAAAAAAAATTACAAAAGCAACAGATAGTAATGTCAAAACCTCCACGCTATGACGACGTTTTTTTTGAAGGGGTGAAGTGGCTGGACAGCCTGGCAGGGGAGCCTATTCAGGAACAGGAAGGGGAAATATCTTTCTCGGAAGATATTTGGAAATCCCCCGCTAGAATGGTGCCTGATGTATCCTGAAGATACAATCCAGGCCTATGTTGGCAGTTGGTGGAAAGGGGACAAAGATCCAGGTATAAAAAGAGGACGATTAATTTGGGGCTTTGTGCCTCATGTTCCTCAAGTTCCCATGGTTCTTGTTCCCATTGGCCGATCAGACCCTACCGACCATAGACGAATGCAGTATAAGCTCGAGCCGCTAAAGGCGGTGAAATATCCAAAACTTTCACGGTTGCCTGTGGCTGCCCTTCCTCTTGTTGAAGGGGAGATGTTGAGTGTTTACAAGGCTAAAAAGCGTCCTCTATTGGTGGTCAGTATTGGCGGACCGGAAATCTCAAAAGAAATTACCAAAGGATCCCCTAAATGGCAAACCTTACCGGCTATGTTGGTGGCTCCCTTTTACGGGGCTGTCTTTGATGGGAAGAGGGCCGGATTTAGTGAAGAGTTTGTCCGGAGGGTCCGAAGGTGTGAATATCCCCAATACTTGTATGACAAACTTCCGGAGAGTGGACGAACGGAAGAATCTATTCTACGGCTCGACCACCTCCAACCTTTCCCTCTTTTCGATCAATCCTATCAATGGACCCCGCACTGCCTAAGCAAAGATGCATTAATGATCCTGGAAGAATGGCTTCAATGGCTTATCGAAGGAACTTTACCGGAGGAAAGTATTTTGGGAATGTATAGGAAAGAACTCGGTGAATTTGATTAGAAATCGGGTCGTGCACAAGCCGGTAGTCAGGTCTAGAATCTTGCACATGCCTCGCAAATTAAAACTCAAAGCTCAAAGTTCAAAGCTCATAGCTCAAATGTAACAAAATCAGGGGTCACCAATGACCACAGACACTGCCCGGACTGCGGGGCTTTTCACGCCAAAACCTCTTTCGAATGCGCCAGTTCTACGAGGCCTATAGTAGAAACGAAATAGTGACGCCACTGGTGACGCAATTGCCGTGGACCCACAACCTCATCATTCTTACACAAGCGAAACGTACGGAAGAAAGGGAGTTTTACTTGCGTATGGCCTTTGGAAATTAGGGACACTGGGGCTGTTGAAAAACCCTATCAAAATCCTGCGTATTTGAAAAGGGTGTTTTGGTAAACAACATATCGAAGTAATATAATTATATGAAATAACTTGACAAAACAGTGCTTCTGTCTTAAGA
>JBEKPQ010000074.1:0-29646 GCA_049520575.1 Thermodesulfobacteriota bacterium
GTATCATTTTTCAACATAGATATGGCGGTTTCCAGAGGAACGGTAGATTTTATCAAGGCCCCATCATTGATGATTACATAAATAACTTCATAATGACTATTGATGTGCATGATTTTGATGGCTCTCTTCATTTGTACTCCGTTAATCATGATAATCCTCCCGCTTATATCGTTGTGGTTAACTCGTCGACCTCTCTTTTAAGACAAGTCAACTCACCTTGATCGTTTTGTTGTTCTCCCACAGTCCGTGAATATTACAAAAACTAAGGGCAAAAATCGTCCCTGATTTCTTGAGCACCGCACATACTGTGACTGAGTGATCGGTGTAAAGACATCCCTGATTGGGGCCTTCTACAGACTCTCCATGGGCGGAAAATTCACACTGGGCAAGTTGATAACTGAACTTGTCGTTATCCGGTTTAAAGAAAACCTGGATCCAGCGGATGTGGTGTTCGGTCGTGTTCGGATGAGAAATTTCTTTTCCAACACAGACCTTGATCTCAATTTTTTCTCCGCTTTTAATCGAGTCTGCACATTCAATGACCGGAACATGCTTCTCCTTTTTCCAATCGTTCGATTGAACTAATTCTCCAATTTTATTCATAGGTTTTCTCCCGTCATCATCTCGTGCCCCGGACTTTCCGTCCCAAGGGACGAGATACCAAAATGCTTATTTGACCTTTTCATTTAGCTTTTCCTCTTCTTTTTAACTTAACCCCTCACCAGAAGAACCGGGCCTTTGGCACTTCGTACCACCTTTTCGGCCACGCTTCCGATAAGATAGTGCCTCAAACCTGTTTTCCCGTGGGAGGCAATCACGATCAAGTCGATCTTTTTCCCCTGTTCATCTTTTAAGATTTCTTCATAGGTGGTCCCTTTCCGGATATCAATGCTGATATCAATCAATTTAGAATCCGGAAATTTAGCCAGTTGTTCTTCAGCCATCTTTTTAGCACTGTTGATACTTTTCTGTTCCACTTCATTTACCGTTTGCACGTCCAGACAATAGTCGACGGCACATTGAATGACAATCCCGACGACATGCAATAGATAAACCTTGCCTTTGAATTGTTTGGCGATATCTATCGCCTGTTGCAACGCCTTATCCGAAAACTCGGAAAAATCAGTTGGAACCAGAATACTTTTGGGTGAAAACATAGTGGGCCTCCTTTAAAATTTATTAGCATCATTTGTTACTTCCCTTTAATCGGTGTTCATAAAAGGCAATAATAAGGTTCCGGTAGCGTCTTTTTTTAAAATATTCATGGCTTCGGCCCTGACGCTGTCCTTTAAATTAGGAGAGTGAATGTCATTGGAAGCTTCCAGTAAAATAAAATTGAATTCCTCCGGACTTAATAAATCCGTGAGTAACAGGTTATAATTTTTCGATTCATCCATTAGATTAGGCCTCCTTTCAAATTCTAACTGCTAAATACTTAACATCTTTTTTAATACCCCTTTAACCTCGTTTAAATCATTGTCATAGTAGCTCAAGAAACGGGGTCGCAAGCTATGGCCTTTGGCAATCATAGCGCTTTCTCTTTCCGGAAGAATGAGTATTTTGGGGATGTCGTTTAATACAGGTTTATGCGCTATGAAGGTATCAAGATCCTCCCGGCCATAAATAAAAAGGACCAAAACGGGCTTTTGAGCCAGTGGTTTTTTGAGTCGTGTTAAAAGGCTTTCCTTGGTCCTATAAATTTTGACTTTTTTCCCCGGAATCAAACCTTCCAATGATTTTATTAACTCATTCTCTGGTTTGTCGACTTGGGGAGAATAGAAAAAAATATTTGTTTTTGGTCGTAATCCCTTTCCCTCTGTTTTGATCATATCTGTAGTTTCCATGATGTTTATTATTGGTAGAGCAAGATGGATACCAAGATATGGTCTTAAGAAAAAAAATAAATATCTTTAATGATTATTATAAGTTATAGATAAAATAGGGGGGGTTGATTAGAACAGGAATGACATCTATTTTCTCTTTCAATAAGAAATCGTATCATTTAAAAAGAAAAAGTCTTGCAAAATACTATCAGGCCAACATTAAGGGTCTCCCAGTTGTCTCTATATTATATCTACGGAAGGACAGGGATAGGACCTAAATCAACCCCCTTTTTTTAAGTTCTTCAAAGAGGACTTGGCCCTTATCAAGGCCTTTAAAAATTGCAGCCGAGGTAATAGTGGCCGAGGTAACGGCGTCGACCTGGGCATCGAAAGAGAAGGGGCGAAAAATATATCTGCCGATAATTTTATTTCGCATCTTGGCGATATCGGCTTCATCCCAAGGGACATTGCCGTATTTTGATAATTGAAGAGGTATAAAATCAAGGACCTTTCCGGAGGCTTCGAAGGTATAAATAAAATGGATATCATGGCAGACATCACAGGTGGGACGTTGGCTGACCACCTCGGCAAAAAGATGGGTTTCAGCCTGTCCCTCTTTTCCAACCATTCCGATATATATTCCCCTGCTTTCACTGATTAGAATTTTACCAAAGCCGGTTAACCGCCCATCTGCCTTGGTAAAAGCCTCTTTGATCTTGGTCTGAAGTTCTTCTTCACTGAAAGGGGATTTGATCGTTAAAACCTTGCCCTCAGTTTTTTCTCCTTTTTTTCGAATGGTGGTCAGATCAACACTCATCAACCTTTTCATTTGCTGAAACAAATCTTCATGATGTTCGTCAAAACCCAAGTGAGTCCCGGCCACCAAGGCAGTTTTTCCTTTTGTTTCCCGTCGGACGATAATAGAAAAAGGAGTGGGACTTCCTCCAATAGCCGCATGCATGATATATTTTTTATCCGGAATTATTGGATAAGGCACCTGGAAATGATCTCGAAAAATTTTAACCTCTTGTTCATTATTTCCTGCGGCGACCCCGATCATCTTAATACCTTTTCGCGTATCAGGGTTTGATTGAATCCGTGCAAAAAGTTTATTGTATATCGGGGCCAGGTTCTGGCAGCTGGCACAATAAACATTCATAATTTCTACTAAAATAACTTTGGCCTTGATTTCTTTGATGGCAAAATTTTCCTTGCCCGAAATTTCCAGATAAGCCCTGTCCTTAACCTCATCGGGGGTTTTCAAGACCACACCTGGAAATGGATCCCCTTCTTTTATTAGTGGGTTTTCTTGAGCCCGGAGTTCGGCTGCCAACCCGAAAATCCCCAGGACTATTACCAGTCCAAACAGGATTGGAATAAAGGGGAATTTTTTAAGCATGATCGTTTTATCCTTCCGCCGTCTTAGAAGTTTTCGGCCACTTCAAGGAATGAACCTTCTTGCCGTCACGGGTTATGAGCCTGGAGGCAAGACGCTCATCCCGGTTGATAAGAGACCCGCCATCTTCGGGATTCAACACCATAAGCGAGGTGGATAAGGCATCGGCTTCTTCGGCTGAGGGGGCTATAACCGTAGCACTAACCGACCAAGGCGACGATACCCCGCTTTCAGGGGAAAGGATGTGATGATGGATTTTTTCCTGGTCAAAATAAACCATATAGTTTCCGGAAGTGGCCATCGCACCTTCCGCTAAAGATATTATTTCTTGAGATTTTTTTCCATTGGTAGGGTCATAAACGGCAATCCTCCAGGGCAGACCTGCAGAACGTCCCCCTATCACCCTCAGGTCACCACCGGCAACTACCAGGGCGTGTCGAATTCCATGGCTTTGGAGAAAGGTCACGGTCTTATCCACAATAGTACCTTTGGCTATTCCATCCAGGGTAATCCCCATACCCTCTTGACCAAAGGTAATTTTTTTTGAACCAATCTTGACTCCTGCGGCATCTACCCGGCTCAGGGCAGCCTGGATGGATGCGGTTGAGGGAAGTCGACCCGATTCCTTTTCAGCTTCAGCCTCATAAACGTCCAGAACGGGCTTGATGGTAATGTCAAAGGCACCGCTGGTCCGGAAGTGGATCATCATCGATCGCCGAAGTACTTTAATCAGCTCTGGTGGAGGATCATTGATGAAGCCTCGTTCGTTTAAGTAACTCACAGGCGAGCTATCCTCATGGCGATTGAAGATCTGAATCAGATTTTCCATCCGATCAAAGGCCTGTCCGAGGACAGTCTGGGCCTGGTCACGAGAAGGATGAAAAAGGGTAATAGTGACAAAGGTACCCATAAGATTTCTTGTTTCGGAGATCTTATTCAGGGTTGAAGAAAAGCGAGCATGACTCAGAGGATTTGCCCAGCCTTTGGCCGTCCAGGCGGCGCTTAAAATACAAAGATTTTGTATAAAAACTCGTCTATTCATAAACGTTTTCATACGTATTCTCCCAAAGCAGATAGAATTAAAGTTTTAAAAAAAAGAAATAGAATCGGAATGAGGTTTGATAAGTTTTAAGAATCGGTTAACGAAAAAGAGAGAATAAATAAGAGACGACGGGAAATCCGCCGCCTCTTATTTTCTTGATTGTTATGGATGGACTTAATGAGGCCTACTTAATTCTAAATACCTCTCCGCTCATTTTTTCTTCCCAAGCCGCATCCCAAACAACTTTTCCGTCGACCTTTAACGATTTGACCATGACGGTTTTGTACTTAGGATTTACATCCCCAGTCACTTCCACAACCTGCAGGGCATATTTGCCTTTGAGGCCTAAACCGATATTCGTCAGGAAATAATAATCGCCACTCGCCGTTACCACCACGAAATCTTTTTCCAAATTAATCATGGGATCAGCTTTGTCGATCGGGCATATATAACCCTGAATAAGGCAAGTAAGTCCTGTCAGCTTGCCGGTTATGGTCTGCGCATTGGCTACCAAAGCAGGAACCAATAGAAGCACCAAAACGCCCAGGATAAAAAAATACTTCTTGGTTTTATTCATCATTTTTCACCTCCCTCCTATAATCAACTCCGCTTCTTAAAATGCGGGCAAAAATATTATTTACTGCTTAAATAGATATATAATTTAACCTGTTTTTTATGAAAAGGCAAGAAATTTTAGCATATTTATTATGTTTTAAAAAATAACGCAAGAAGGATGCCAATAGTTTATTTTGGGAGGATATAACTTAAATCATCAATGATTAAAATTAGTTATCAGGAAACAGAAAAAATCGAATAAAACAAGGAAGGAGTAATTTTTTCTCTTTCCGCAAGACAAAACATATCATTGGGAAAGATGGCGTCTTGTTGGGTAATACGGAAAGCCGCCAAAAAAAATTACTAATTTTGCTTAAGTTAAAGAGAACTTTTTTAGAAGGGCATATAACCGGGGACGTGAGAGGCCGGATATCCGGCAGGCCTCTTTAATGTTGTGATCGGTCATATCTATTAAGTTTTTAAGATACTGCTTTTCCGCTTCGGCAACGGCGGTTTCCCTGAAATCTTTGAGTGTCTCCGGGGATAAAGGTTTTGATGGGATTTCCTTCTTGATTGACTGCGGCTCTGAACTCTGACTCATTTCCGATTTTTTCAGCCGAATACGTATTTCAGCGGGAAGGTGTTTAGGGAACAGGGTCGGTTCATCAAAGGCCGCCGAAATGGATCTTTCTATGGCGTTAATCAATTCTCTAACGTTCCCGGGCCAGGGATAGGTCATGAGGGCTTCCTGATATTCCTTGGAGTATCCTTTTATTCCAATACCGTACCGTTCACAGAGTTGGGTCATATAGTAACTCAATAATTCCATGATATCTTCGGTACGCTCCCTCAAAGTGGGCAAATCAATGGTTAAGGTGCGGATGCGAAACAAGAGATCCTCGCGAAATTGCCCATTTTCCACCATTCGGTTAAGGTCCTTATTGGTGGCCGATATCAGTCTGAAGTCGCTTTCGATCTCCCGTTCACCACCTACCGGACGAAAGCGATGTTCCTGCAAGACCCTCAGAAAGTTTTTCTGGAGAGCAACAGGAAGCTCCCCCACCTCGTCCAGAAAAAGGGTGCCCCCATTGGCCTGTTTGATAAGACCCTCTCTCGGTTTATCTGCTCCGGTAAAGGCTCCTTTTTCGTGGCCGAAGAGTATGCTCTCGACCAGGGTCTGGGGCAGGGAAGCGCAGTCTACGACGACAAAACTTTTATCGGACCGACGGCTGTTGTTGTGGATGGCCAAGGCAAAAAGCTCTTTACCCGTACCGGTTTCACCGCTGATGAGGACATTGGCTTCGTTTTGGGCCGCCTGAGCAATAAGATTTTGGCTGGCTCGCATTTGTGGGCTGTTTCCTATAATGCCTTCCAGTTTTAAGTTCACCAGGGGTTGCTTGGAGGTTTTCTCAGCCCTGTACTCCAGCGCACGAAGCAAGGGAAGCTGCATTTCTCTTAATGAAGAAGCTTTTTGTATGTAATCCCAGGCGCCGTTTTTGATTGCCAGTTCAGCTCCGTTTAAATCCCCAAAACCGGTGATGATGATGATTTCCGGGGAAGAGGCCGATTCCCGAATCTTGGGTAAGATGTCCATACCGTTTCCATCAGGCAGCTTTATATCGAGGAAGACCACATCAAACGACCCGGATGAGGTCATTTCCAAACCGTCTTTAAGGTTAAACGCCCGGGCTGCCTTATGACCCAGCCGTTCTACCATGTTGGAAAGCATCTCGGAGAAAATCTCATCGTCGTCTATGATAAGAACTTGGGCCATCATCGGCTCTCCTTTTGATTTTGGTCTTTGGCTTGATCCAATACCCGGCGGATAAGTGTGGCAAAATGGTCTTTTTCAATAGGTTTAACATAAAACTCTTTCACGCCGATCTCTTTAATTTTTCCCATGGGGACCGGCTCGTTTAATCCGGAACACATGACGATGGGGAGGTCAGGCCTTATCCGGAGCATTTCTTTGGCCAGCTCAAGCCCGGTCATATTGGGCATGGTATAATCGGTAACCACAAGATTAAATTTATCGGGTTCATTTCGAAAGACCTCCAGGGCCTCAAGGCTGCTGAGTTTTCCTGTCGCCCTATAACCCAGGCGCTCTAATCTCTGTGTGCCCATTTCCACCAAAATTTCTTCATCATCCACAACGAGGATATGCTCATGCCCCCCTGGGGAAACGGAAATCTCTTCTGTTTCCTCAGAAGGCTCGGACACCATCTTGGGAATGAAGATATGAAAGGCGGAGCCCTGCCCGGGTTGGCTGTAGACTTTAATGATTCCGTTATGACTCTTGACAATACCGTGCACCACGGAAAGACCGAGGCCGGTTCCTTCCCCCGTCGACTTGGTGGTATAGAAGGGATCGAAGATCCTTTCTATGACCTCCGGTTCGATTCCGCAGCCCGTGTCGCTTACGGTCAGGTTCAGATAAGGTCCGGGTTTTAGCTCCGGAGATAAATCAGGATCGTTGGCCTCGAAGTGTGCATCTTTGAGACTTATTTCTAATACCCCGCCTCGATCCCGCATGGCATGAGCTGCATTGGTACAGAGATTTAGAATAACCTGATGGATTTGTGTCTTATCGCCCGGTATAAGGTCTGATTTGGTGTAATTATTTTGGCGGATTTCTATGGTGGAAGGTAATGAAGCCCTGATAAACGGCATGGCCTCACTTAAAATAAGGCTCATCGAAACGGGCTTTTTCTCTTGCTCGCCCTGGCGGCTAAAAGCGAGAATCTGCTTGATGACATCCCGGCCCCGGAAGGCCCCTTTAAGGATCAGCTCCAGCTTCCGGTGGTTGGGGTCCCCCTTGGGAAGGTCTTCGATGACCATTTCGCCCAACCCGATGATCCCGGCTATGATATTATTGAAGTCGTGGGAAATTCCACCGGCTAAGGTGCCGATAACTTCCATCGTCTGAGAATGGCGGAGCTGTCTCTCCAGCTTGCTTTTTTCGGCGATATCCCTGGCTGCGGCGAAAACACCGATGACTTTCTCTGCTTCATCTTTATAGACCGAAGCATTGTATAAGACCGGAGTGAGTTGACCGTCTTTATGTCGGATTTCGAGGGCATAATCGCGAACAAACCCCTCTTTAAATACCTGTTTATAGCCGGCCCTTGCTTTTTGATGGTCGGAAAAATAATTCGAAAAATCTGTTCCGATAAGGTTCTCCCGGGAGTATCCGGTGACAAGTTCCGTAGCCGTATTTACATCGCTGATCATGCCTTTGGGATCAATGGTCACCAAGGGATCGAGGCTCGCTTCTATGAGACTTCTGTTGTAGGCCACGGCTTGGCGGAGGGATTCCTCTGCTTGTTTATGAGAGGTTATATCGTGGTTGATCTCCATTATTTCTTGGGAGCCAGGGGTTTTCCCCGGCCGCATTGCCTGGCGGCTATGCACAACTATTTGTTTCTCATCTTTGCAGGTATGAATTAGTTCACCTTCCCAGTGGCCTTCATGGGATATGATATCTTCAATTATGTCGAGCGGTATGGGGAACTCTGTGCGAAGGAGCGTGTGGGTTATTTGACCAATGACTTCCTCTCGCCTCCAGCCGTAAGTGGCCTCGGCACCGGAATTCCAGAACTTGATCTTCCCGTTGATGTCTCTGACGATAATGGCATCGTAGGCCAAATCCAGCAGTTCGGCCTTTCCTTTAAGCTCGGTCGTTCGCTCCTCTATCCGTTGTTCAAGTCCTTTGTAGGCCTCTAGAAGCCTTCCTTCAGCCTGTTTAAGTGCACTGATATCGGTTCCATAAAAGCGGAGCCGTTGGTATTTTTCAGCATAATTAATCGTTTGGTGATACCAGGATTCACCTATTTTCACCTCCCGCTGGAGAGGGCTCTCACCTTTCAGGCACTTATCCACCAATACGTCCACGTCGGCCACCCAGGGATGCGACGGCCCCACGGGATGCAGATCAGGGAAAAGATCCCGAGCCGCCGGATTGAGATATTGAATATGACCGCTTAAGTCGGACTCGACGATGGGGTTCGGGTTGAGTTCGGGGAAAGAAGCCAGAAGGGCCACGTTTTCCTCAGCCTGCCTGCGTTCCAGTTCGCCGGCCGCACGAACTGCCACGAGATTCAATATCGATTCCACTATACGGGGGTTTGCCAGCGGTTTGCGGCCGATTATCGCGATCAGACCAATCGGCTGCCCCTGGGAACCCCAGAGGGTGGTTCCAACATAACTCTCGGCCGACATCTCCTGAAGGACTACATCCTGTGGAAACAAATGGCGCACCTGTGAGGGAAAGGAACAAATCGTTTTTCCCACGACATCGCCACAGGGGGTGTCTTTCAGGGTATATTCCACATTGTCCTCGAATTTTCCATCGAAGTAGATGGCCACCGTCCTGGCGGATAGACAATCCCCCTCCAGGCGATCAATGCAGACATAGTCCATTCCCAGGTTTTCACCCAGGTAACGCGCCAGCGATTGGAAGAAATCTTCACCCGACCAGCCGCATTGCAGCAGGAAAAATTGGGCTTTCTCCACCTGTTTACGTTCGGTGATATCCACACATATCCCGGCCATTCGGATCGGGCTATTTTTGTCGTCGTAGGTGCCTTGCCCCAAAGCACTGATCCAGCGGACCTGGCCGTCCGGTCGAATAATTCGGTACTCATTCTCCAGTAAGGTGTGTTCCTTTAAGGCCCGATCAATATTCGCATTGGTATCATCCTTATCCTCAGGATGAAGGACGGTCTCCCATAACTCGAAAGAGGCAACGACGTTATGGGGGTCGAGACCGAACAGTTCAAACATCCGGGGCGACCATTCAATAAAACCTCTGATGATATCCCAATCCCAGGTCCCTGCTCCGGCCGCATGTTGGGCCATCTCTATCCGCACATTAGCCGAACGCAGAGCCTCTTCAGCCTGCTTGCGTTCGCCCAGTTCAACCTGCAATTGATCGTTAATATTTTGAAGCTCAGCCGTTCGTTCTTTCACTCGCAGCTCTAAGGCCTCATTGAATCGTCCCAATGCCTTTTCCGTCTCCTTACGAAGGAGGATTTCAGCTTCCAAAGCTTTTTGGATCCGTTTTTGCTCGCTTATGTCCGTGATCACCACACAAAGGTTTTCCCTGTCTATCAAGACAGGACTGACAGAGATGAGGACAGGGATATTTCTTTTTGCCGATACTTTGAGAAGGAATTCCCCCCCGAATCCTTTAGCACCGGATTCCTGGATTTGAGTCTTAAGGGCTTGCCTGTCCTCAGGCACGACAATTTTAAAGAAGGATGTCCCTATTATTTTGTCGATGGATGTGGAGAGCAATTCGGCCAGACGCCTGTTGCAGTGGAGGATCGTTCCGCCTTTGGTCATGATCGCCGTACATTCGTTTATGGTTTCGCAAAAAACTCGGTAGGGATGCTCGGCGCTCTCAAGGGTAAAAACTCGTCTTCCTTGGGGACCTTTTTCAACCCGGGCAGTGATTTCATTCTTGAGAACCGGCCGGAGACCCTTTGCGTTTTCCTCAATGTGCGCCCGTAACTTCTTCTTTACAACTTCAGGTTTAATATGGGGCTTGGCCTTTTTCATGGTACTACCTGATTTTGATTTGGTCTTCCCTGCGGGTTTCGGGGTCATTGGCAAAAGTTCTTTCTTATGGTAAGCATTTTATAATAGACCCTAAGAATTGTAAAGCAACAGATGACGTATTTTTTAAAATTAAAGAAATAACCAACTAAATTGAAAATATTTTTCAAGTGATTATGGATGGTGACCTATCCCCATGTTTATTCCTCCCAGTGGATACATGACACCGGGCAGGTCTCTATGGCTTCATTGATACAATCCGTCGGTCCCCCTTCAGGGAGAATCACCTCGGATTTTTCTTTCTCCTCATTCATTTGGAATACTTCAGGACAGACTTCCGAACAAGATCCGCAGCCGATACACTCCTCTTCATTAATTACCACCTTCATCAGAAGCTCCTTGTTTTCAGATTATAAGGAAGAATTCATTTTTAGTCTGTTGTAACTTATTCTGACATAATTTAGGGTGATAGGCTCGAATACGGCGGCCAAGGGTCGGTTCAATAACTAGTTTACCACTGAACAGTCTTTACATTTTAAAAGCCCCTGTTTAACACCAAACATGAAAAGATCATCTTGAGCTTTCTGGTCAAATCTCATTCTATCGACGGCCTCAAGGCGTTTTTGGCAAGCCTGTTTGGAGATCTTTAAATTTCCTGGCTGTCGGGGGCAATCGATGATTTCTTTGAAATTCGTTGAGAGCCATTTATCTATAAAATTATTATTTCCGTTCATAGGTACTCCTTCCTATTCAGACGACATCTTTTTTACTGATGCCTACTTTTGATGCCCTTTCCCCCATTCGTGCCTAAATAAGGGAATAATCACGAAAGTTTTTGGACCTTTTTTTGAAAACCTTTCAAAAAGCTTGCCAAAACTTAAATGGGGCGAAAAATAAAAAATTGCAACAAATCTAATTAATTGAAGATAAAACAGGCAATCCTGGGAATGTAATATGTCTTTTTAAACAAGACATCGTCCCATTTATTAAGACATTGTCTTTTTAAAAAGAACAATTTTAATTAAGGCCTTGAAAGACAAGGAGCCTGAATAGTGAAAAGGGGAGAACAGTTTCACTTATCAATAAGTTTTATTATAATAAACAAAATGCTAAAGTTTGTTTCTTTATCATTGCTTTCCAATAGGTCAATCCTCCACAATAATTTTTCCGGTCATCGTCTCATGACCTTCTCCGCAGAAAACATCACAAAAGAATTCGAAGGTCCCTGTTTTTTGGGCCAGAATTTCCAGCCTGGATATTTTGCCGGGATAGATATCCGTGCGCAGGCCTAAATCCGGGCAATTGAATCCGTGCAACCTATCCAGCGAAGTCAGTTCCAGGATGACCGGAACGCCTTTTTTAATCCGGATTTCCGCCGGTGAATATTCGAATTTTTTGGCCATAATGGTAATGATTTGTTCCTTAAGATTCACCGGATATTCGCTCAAGGTGTATCCGGTTTTTTTGACCGCCACCAAACGATATCCCAGGCCTTTGTAGGGTACAGCCGGATCCCAGGCTACTGGTTCTTTCTTCGGCACCGAACCGGGAGCAGGCAACGGATACATCATGCCCATGGCCGCATGCTCGGCAATCTGCCCGTCCCGATGATGATTTTCCTGATGAATATGGCCGTATAAGATCATCACATTTTTATAAGGTTTGAGTAAATCCAAAGCCTTGTCCCCGTCCCTTGTCCACCAATCCCATTGCGGATATAAGGAGAAAAACGGTCGGTGTGTCAGAACCACGATTCTATCCTCTTTACCCCGTTGTTGCAATTCATTGCTTAACCACTGTAGCTGCCTTTCGCCAATGCTGGAAGTTGGATCCGAAACATTATCGATGGCGATGAAATGAACGCCTTCATGCTCGAAGGAATAATAGCTTTTCCCAAAAACCTCTTGATAGGCCGCACCGTTATCCAGTGCGGCATCGTGTTCTCCCGGCAGGAATTTGATATTTTTTGTTTTGAAGCCACGGGTCAGATTACGAAATTCCGTCAACCGTTTTCTTCTTTCTTGGGCGTCATCCGTGGTATGGGTCAAATCGCCGGTAAATACGATGAAATCCGGCTGCGGATTCAAATCATTGATAGCGGCAATGGCCTTTTTCAAAGTATCGGCCGCATCCGGGTTAATGGCCAGATTCTTGAAGCCCCAGTGGGTATCGGATAATTGGACAAAGAAGAAATTTCCCTCCTCGGATATTGCCTGTGCTTGTTTGCCTAAACTGCCCAAACCGGAAGCAAATACAACTCCACCAAAACCCATAAGTTTTAAAAAACCTCTTCTATCGATCTTCATAATCCTTCCTTGGGTCGAATCAAATTACAGTTGTACTCAACTGGAGACAAACACCGCATTAGAATACGCCTGCCTTGAACTTAAGTTATTTTCACTCCTTTTTTGGCATAGCCGCCTTTTATCTCTGGGCCAACTTAGAGATTATCTCATTGGCCAATTTTTAGAGATCACTTCTTTTCCGGGCCAATGCTGAACTTTGATCGGAATCAATTTTTATCTTCCCCGGCTCCTACCTGGAAAACCTTGTCCCCCGCCGGAAGGTGGTCCACCTATTCCACCAGAGTGGGTAGCCGGTGGGCCGGCCGGCCTTCCCGGTCGGGATGGCGGACCGGTGAGGTTCCCTTGGGAAGGGGGCCTTATCATTCCCCTAGGACGACTGGGCGGTCTGACCATTCCACTGCCTGAAACCCAATGTTCCCGTGGTCCATGAAATATCCTCATTTCACTTCTCGGGACGCCGGTGGACATAAAATTCCCTGATCGGGGTGCTCCTATGCCGGCAAAGGTTCTTCCCGAAAACCTGGTTAATGGATCGATCCGGAAGACTCGGTGAAACCTGACGTCATTGAAATGATTGGAGACAAATTCCACCCTGTTGTGGATGAATACGGTTTTATGGAAATCATGGAGAATGAAGAATCCTGGGAACCAGAAACTTGAATACCAAAAGGGAAATGGCACCCAGGCATATAGGTAATAATAATCCCGCGGTGGGGTGTAGTAGGTCACTACCGGAGGACCTTGAGTGTAATAATAGTTGTTTATCTCAGTGGGATTGAGGTAACTGCCTGAATCCGACGATCCGGCTTGATAATCTTTTTGGGCGATATAGGGTGTTACAGATAGGCCCAGTTCAATGTTCGCGTTATTCAATCGCCTTAAGGCCTCTTCCCGGCTCATAGATAATTTTTGAGAATCCACTGCATCACCGACGGCTTTTTGTATTTCAGCGAAGATGTCCGGTGTTACAGGGTAATCGGCAATCCACCCATTTTTGGGCACAATGCCGATTTTTCCTAATTGGGTCTCGGCTTCTATCTCTTCTTGGGTCGTTCCCAGTCCCAATTCAAACACCAGCCGGACCGCAAAATCACCCTCCCGAACGATTATGGGCTCTATTGGCGGAGGCCCCGATTGTACTGTCTGGGCCTGGCTCATGGCCGCTATCAGCATGAGAAACAGAGAAACGGCGAAACTTTCTAGTACGAAAAAGAGTAAACTTTTTAGATAGACCACTTTTTGTGCCTTTATTTGAACTATTTTCATGGGCTTTTCCTTTCCTTGAAAATGGCGAATATTGAAACAATCGCAAAAAAGTTCCCAGGTGCAATAATAATTTAATTTCGTAAGTTAGGTAATATGGCCTTCCCAGGTTTTTCTTCCCACCATTTTTAAATCAAATACAGACTTGGTCCCTAACATTTTATCACTCATTCTGCCCTTCATGGGTTCCGCTTAAAGAAATACTTGCCATTGCGGTTATTCCAAATAGAACCAGAATAATATCTAAAATAATTATGATCATTGTACTCTCCTATAGTAGAGTTATTTTCTTAAAAAATCCTGGCTTTCCTTTGACATCCTCTATGTGTTTTTGGCAAACCTGGTTGGAGATCTTTAAGTGACCAGGCAGCACGGGAACTTATTTTTAAACCCTTACAAAAAGCTTGCCAAAACTTAAACGAGTGGAGGCTCGCAAAAATAACAGTCATTATAATTAGTTGAGGAAGAGGCAAGAAAACCAAAGAACAATTCCCTGACTCTTTGGGCAAGACAAGGTATTCTCTAAAAAGACTTTGTCTCGCTGAAGACGACAATGGGAACGATGACATTGGGGCACAAAAACACAAAATGATTGAGTCAGGATTTAGACGAACCTGATCGGACTGATCAAGAAAAAACAGGATATTGTTTTTATTGTTTCCTTTTAAAGGGCAATATTTTATATAGAAATGGGCCGGATTGTCCTCTTCAAGTCGTTCTTATATATGGGAAGACATCTATGTTTGATCGGCGAGGTGCAGTCCGGATAAGGAGGTTATCGATGACATACCGTTATGCCCTGTTCGTGCCGCGGTCCGCCAGATCTCTCGCCTGGCTTGGGATCTCCATCGTTTTTGCCTTCAGTTTTTTTGCGCTTGTCGGCTGGGTGCTGAACATCATGCCGTTCAAAAGCATGGGGTTTCAATGGATACCGATGAAGGTGACCACAGCGATCTGTCTTGCCCTTCTGGCCATCGAGCTGGTATTTCTGCAAAAAAAATCCCAAGGCCCCTACAAACATCCCATGGTCCTTCAGGTGCCAGGGATACTGGTAAGCCTTGTAGGTTTACTGACCTTTGTTTTCTACTTAATCACGATAATCACGGGAAAGGAGTTTTCTCTCGGCGGTACCCTGTTTCATGCCCTATTATGGGCCCCTGCTACCAGGATGTCTTTACTGACGGCTATACTCTTTCTTGTTAACGGAATAGTACTGACCTTGCTGGTGAGCGGAAACCGCCTGGCAGCGAATATCGCCCATGCTGTTATGGCGCCTGCCATCTTGGCCAGTTATCTGGTCCCGGTCAGTTATCTTCTGGGCGTCCAGGGTCTCCATGAATCGCTGAAGGTGCCCGTAGCCCTGAATACCGGTATCTGCTTCTGCGCCCTCAGTGTCGCCGTTTTCTGCGTCCGCCCCGATACCTGGCTCATGAAGGTTTTCACGGGGGACCTTGCCGGCGGTCTCATGGCCCGCCGTCTCCTTCCCGGCCTCCTGATTCTTCCGCTCGTCATCGGCTGGTTGCGACTGTATGGAGAGCGTTCCGGGGCCTTTGTATCGGAAGTCGGGGTGGTCCTAGTGGCCCTCGCCTATACCTTCTGCCTGCTGGGGCTCGTCTGGATAACCGCCAGATCGGTAAACAAAACAGATGACAGGCGACGGCAGGCTGAAGAAGCAATGCACCGGGAGCACGACTTCGTTTCGGCCGTGCTCGATACGGCTGGAGCCCTTGTTGTTGTCCTCGACCGACAGGGGCGCATCACCCGTTTCAACCGGGCCTGCGAGTTGATCACAGGCTACACCGCAGCGGAAATGCTGGGCCGTGTATTCTGGGAATTTCTGGTCCCGCCGGAAGACTTAGCGGGGGTCAAGGAAACCTGGGGAGCGCTCAATGCCGGTCAGTTTCCGAACCGGCACGAGAACCACTGGCAGGCCAAAGACGGGACACAGCGGCTCATCGCCTGGTCGAACACCGCGCTAACCGACCTGGCAGGTAAACTGCAACACATCATCAGCACGGGCATCGACATCACCGAACAAAGACAGGCCGAGAAATTCCTACATGAAAGCGAGCAACGCTGGGCCACTACGCTGGCAAGTATCGGCGATGCGGTCATTGCCACCGATGTGGCCGGCAATATCACCTTTATAAATGCTGTTGCAGAAGAACTTACCGGCTGGACGCTCAGTGAGGCTTCGCTGATGCCGGTAGCGGAGGTCTTCAAAATCATCAATGAGCAGAATCGCCTGGCAGTCGATTGCCCCGTCGCCAGAGTTCTCCGGGAGGGGATGATTGTCGGTCTGGCCAACCACACCATCCTGGTGCGGAAAGACGGAACGGAAATCCCCATCGATGATAGTGGCGCGCCCATACGAGACGCCGAGGGAAAGACCGTGGGTGTTGTGCTCGTTTTCCGCGATATCACCGAACGCAAGCGTCTGGAGGAGGATCTGAATAAAAGGCAGATCGAGCTGCAGTCGCTGTTCAACTATTCGAATGCGGGTCTTGTGCTGTTCGATGGCAAACCTCCCTACACGGTACTGGCTCACAACAGATTTTACCAGGAACTCTTCGCCGAACCATTCAGAACCCAGGGGATGGTCGGAAAGAATGTGTACGAGTACGCGCCCGAGGTGGAAGCCCAGGGAGTGGTGGCCGTATTCGGTGAGGTGCTGAGAACTAAACAGGCTGTGAACCTTCTTGATTTTCCTTATGACAGTAATCCACCGGAAAAATCCTGGTTCAATTGGCATCTGTCACCCGTCATCCATGACGGCGAGGTGGTGGCTCTGGCCAGCATGAGCATCAACGTCACCAATCAACATGTGGTCGAACAGGCGCTGCGGGAAAGCGAGGAACGGTATCGCAATTTGTTCAACTCGATGGAAGAGGGATTCTGCATCATCGAGATGATATTTGACGCGGAGGGCAGGCCTGCTGATTACCGTTTCCTGAAGGTCAATGCGGCTTTTGAAAGGCAGACCGGGCTGCATGATGCGGAGGGTAAATTAATGCGCGACCTGGCTCCGGATCACGAGGCGCATTGGTTTAAGATTTACGGGAAAATCGCCTTGACGGGTGAACCGCTGCATTTTGAGAACGAAGCCAGGGCGTTGAATCGTTGGTATGAGGTTTATGCTTATCGCGTCGGCAAGCCGGAAGATCGACATGTCGCCATCGTTTTCAATGATATCAGCGTTCGCAGGAAGGCCGAGGAAGAGCTCCGAAAAGCCCATGATTCCCTTGAGCTTCGCGTGCAGGAGCGAACCGCGGAGTTAGAGCAAGCCTATGAAACGCTTCAGCGGGAGATGGGGGAACGCAAGAAAACCGAAGAACAACTCCTCCAGTCCCAGAAGATGGAAGCTTTGGGGACCCTGACCGGCGGCATCGCCCATGACTTCAACAACATTCTTTCAGCCATCATCGGGTTTGCGGAGATGGCCGCCGATGATGTGCTCAAAGAGGGCATAACCGCGCATTCTCTCCAGAGAGTCCTTCAAGCAAGTTCTCGGGGCCGCGACCTCATCAAACAAATGCTTACCTTTAGCAGGAAAACAGAGGCGGAGAAGAAACCCCTCCGACTCAGCAGCCTCATCAATGAGACCATGAAACTCATCCGGGCCTCCATCCCGACGACGATCAGCATACGAGTCAACCTCAAAAATGAGTCCGCGCTTATCTTGGCCGATCTCACCCAGATCCAGCAGGTACTCATGAACCTCTGCACCAATGCGGCCTACGCCATGGGGGAGCAAGGCGGGGTGCTCGATGTGGAGTTAAATGAGATCATCCTATCTGATGAAAAGCACGATCAGATGAAACCCGGCTCCTACCTAAAGCTTGTTATTAGGGACACGGGAGTGGGGATACCGCCTGAGCACATGGACAAGATATTCGACCCTTTCTTTACGACCAAACAAGTCGGCGAGGGGACGGGGCTGGGACTTTCCGTGGTCCACGGTATCGTCAATCAGCACGATGGGCATATCACTGTGGAGAGCGAACCCGGAAAGGGCGCAGTCTTCAGCCTCTATTTTCCGAAGATCATCGAAGAACCTTCAAAGGATGCCGTCATCGATGAGATGACCCCCGGGGGGCAGGAACGCATCCTCTTTATCGACGACGAGGAGCTCCTCATGGAGATGGGCCAGATGGTCCTGGAGCGGTTAGGGTATGAGGTTGTCTCCGCAACAAGCAGCAGCGAGGCCCTGTCCCTCTTCAGAAATGATCCGGCCGGCTTCGATCTGGTGATCACCGACCAGACTATGCCGGAGATGACCGGGGTAGAACTGGCCAAAGCGATCCTCGCCATCCGGCCCGACATACCTGTGATCCTCTGCACGGGTTTCAGTCATCTCGTTGACGCCAAATCCGCCGAGGCAGCAGGTATCCGGGACTTTGCCATGAAACCTATGACCAAGAGAGAGATCGCCAAGACCATCAGGAAAGTGCTTGATGAATAGAGCTCCTTTGAAAGATGAGACGGTGATGCTCCCGAAGGAATAATCCACATTCCTTTTTCGGTCACGGCCTGTCCCTGTCCGCTCGGAGAAAGCAAAGGCCTTAGGATGGAAATTGAGGGAGCAGATAAGTAATCGTTTATTTGTCCTGAACCGTAGTTGGGTTGACGGACAGCGTCAGGATAACTCTTTTTGCGACTTACACTTAACTACTCTTTAAAAAAGCTGGCCCCCAAAATTAACGATTGAAATATTTAATCCGCCCCTCGATAAGATGAGACGGCTTGGAGAGTATTTCCATAAAAGGAAAGGTAATCAAGTCATCTTGATTTTCTTTTTGACGAAGTCCCCGGGAGAATATAGAAACCATAGTATCAAACCATTTAATCGCTGGCTGCAAGAGCGAGAGGTAATATTAAGGAAAGCTTTGGCAATAATTCAACCGGAGATTTGACTCCTTTCCTCGCCTTTAACCGAAACTTAGATAGTATGTGGCCTTTTTTCTGCCTTGAATCCCATCTCCTTCAGTTGCTTAACTACTGGGGCAATATTCTCGCTGTTCAGATGAAGAACAAAATCATTTGGTCCTGCCCCGCTTGACGAAAGGGAACAGAAGTTTTTAATCTCAACGTCAGCTTTCTGCACGGTTTCGAGCACCTTTTGCATCCCCGCTGGATCACCAACTCCCTGGACGATTATCCGCTTGCCCCCATCACCAATCCCTAAAAGCGGATTCAGTATCTTATAAAAGAAGTCATTGGTAGTTACTATCCCAACAACCTTATTGTCCTCCAAGACCGGCAGACAACCCACTTTGTTTTTCTGAGCCTTGGTTGCAGCCTGTTCAACAGTAGTATCAGGGGAGACCGTCACCACATCCGTTACCATGATTTCCTTGACCATCAGCTTAGACAGGAGATAGTAGATTTCCCCGCGACTAAAGCTGGTAGCTTTCGAGGGGCCGGCCTTCAAAAGGGTATCCTTGGTCACCAACCCCACCAGTTTACCCTTATCGACGACGGGAAGACGTTCAATTTTGTGAAACTCCATAATTTTCTCGGCTTCAAACATCAGGGTATCACAGGATATCACTGGGGATGGTAATAACATTGCTCGTCATAATATCGCGGACTAACATGTTCTTAACCTCCTTCTTGTAATGGTATTATATGATGATTTATTACCAGGTATTAAAAAAGAGCCAATGAAAAAAATATAGTATTTTCAATGGTGGAAGGAAAAGGACAAATCTTCTCGGTATCATCATGCGATATCCGATCCCATTCGCCTTACCCCATCACTTCTCTTATTTGATAAGATTTTCGTTTTGAATTATAACAGTATAAAATGAGAAAAAGTAATTTATCTCTATTACCGTTTAAATTCTTGTGTTTTATTCAAAATGGAAGTTTGAGGACTTCAGGAAGAACCCCTCAAGTTTCCTCGCTTCAGGTTCGTTTCATCGCCTTCTCGACCCCAGCTCTCATGTCGTCGAGGTTCATCGCTGGTGACACCTCAATACCCGCATTCAGGTTCAGGAAGAAGGGTTCTGCTGCTATCGGAAGCACTTCCTTCACCCCTCTGTTACCGGCCTCGACCGGAATGGACACTTTCATCATCATACGCATCTGACACCTCCATTGGTTAGCTTATCGTGACCTTATATGGTAATCGCCTCAGCCACTTCTTAAGTTGAGAGACTGTTATGGAAAAAACTTACTCGTCAAGACCGCCTCGTTTAATATCTACCTATTTCTTTGCACCTTCCTTGGCGTAGTCGACCATGCCTTGGAAGTCGATTGCGACGACCGGCTCATTCCCGACGACCCAGCCGTCATGTCCCGGTGGAATCAACGCAACCTCACCAGCGTTGATATCTCTCTTCGTGCCGTCATCCATCCTGATCCGAATAGTACCGGAGACATGATACTGAAAATGAGAGGCCTCACAGCTCTCGGTCTTTGCTATGGGCTTGACTGATTCTGACCACTTCCACCCGGGCTGGAATGTGGCTCGGCCAATCAATGCCCCGCCAACTTTGATCAGTTCTATTTTCCCCTTGTCAAACTTTCTTACTTCATCCGGATTACTGAAGCTTTTTACTTCCAGCTTTTTCATGATGCTCTCTTTTCTTGGTTTTATTTTGTGCAGACCCCACAATTTTTTAGTCCTGTTTCAACAACTCTGCCGATCTCACGTTTTGAGATGAAGAATCTTTAATTCAAACTTAATAAAATACAAGTTCTGTGCCATTGGCGAATACACACCAGTAATAATCGTAATTGTCACTTTATTACAGTAGGTTCCAGAAAACTTGCATAAACATGCAACTCTTCGTGATTTTATAGAAATCTTATTTAACTGGAATATTGTTTTGTTTTACAAGACAAAATCTTGCGGTTTGAAATTCCCAATGCGAGGTAAAGAAGGCTCGAAGTTTGAGCTATAGAGAATCGGCCTTGGTAGCCGATGGTTTAAATCTCCCGCCGACTTGATATCGATTAAATGGAAGATTGATGACTTCAGGAAGAAGTCACCATCAAACTTGACAATGTCTGTATAGTCAAATCCTGACTTTCACACTTAAACACCTTCACTTCATGCCTGCCTGTGTGAGATGCACAGGCAGGTTGTTCACTTTTTCCCCTTGATCCGCCATTTTCTCTGTTTTATACTCTTTCTACTATCAAAGGAGAGCTTATGACCAATCTTATAAAAAATTCCGATACGTGTTTGCCTCTCAGCCTACCCCCGCTTCTCGGCTCAAAGATACCCAAGAGCATGCAGGCCTTGACCATTCACCGAAACGATTACGGGCCGCCTAGTCAGGTGATCCGGCTGGAAACGGTCCCCTGCCCGCGGTTGAGGGAAAACGACGCCGGCCGTGTTCTGGTGGCGATTCTGGCTTCGGGACCCAATTATAATTCCAATTTCGCCGCCCTGGGACTTCCGGTCCCTGTGTTCGGTAGAGGGGATTCGGCAACCATCCATATCCCCGGCAGTGATGCCCTGGGGATCGTGGTGGATGCCGGTTCTGCGGTCACCCGGGTCAAAGTCGGCCAGGCGGTTATCCTGGACTCTTGGACCGGCCGGAACATTCGCGGCTATGAAACCCATGACGGATTTAACGCCCAATTCACCGTAGTCGATGAGGAACGGGCCATACCGATCCCCGAGGCCTTGCAAAAGCATTCCCCGGAGAGCCTGGCAGCTATGCTCCTGACCTATGCGACTGCTTATCGGGCCATTATCGAGCGTTTGAGAGTTAGACCGGGCGATTCAGTCCTGATTATGGGCGGTGGGAAGGGAACGAGTTTCGCCGCGGCCCAATTGGCCAAAGCTCAAGGGGCACGCGTGATTCTTGTGGGATCCAATCCAACTCTCGTCAATAGTTTGATTTCCCGCGGTCTGGCCGATGCCTTTTTGGACCGCCGGGTTTTTGACCCGGCGGTTTTTGGGGTCATCGAACAGAAACTCTCCCGGTCGAAATGGGAACGCCAGACCGAACCGTTTCGCCGAGCCATTCGTAAGGCTAATAACGGCCGCCTGGTGGATAAGGTATTTGAACATACAGGAGGCGAGAATTTTCCTTTACTGGTCTCCGCCCTGGCCCCCGGCGGCACACTAGCCTTCTTCGGGGCTACCGGCAAGGGGCTTAAAGGCGAATACAAGGAAACCTTCTTTTATGAAGGCTGCCGTTTCGTCATGGATGCGCGCTGGGTCTGGATGCGTCAGAAACAAGTTCTATTTCGCCGTGGTTCGGCGGAGCGAATTTTAGAGGCAGCGGGTTTGCTTCCGGGCCGGCGCGTGCTGGTCTGGGGGGCCGACCAATACGCCCGGGCATTTATCCGGGCGGCCTTGAACCGGTCCGCCCAGGTGGTGGTCATCGCCTCACAAGCCAGAGAAAAAAAAGGAATCGCCCAGGTGGTCCGAATGGGCATCGCTCCTGATCAAATCCTGGATCGCGATGGTTTTGTGCTGCCCGAAGATATGCCTGACCCGCTGACTGAAAAAGGTGAGCCCAATCCCGTGTATGGGCCGGAATACATGAGACACGCCCAAGCCCTTGGCAAGGCCCTGTGGACTATATTCGGACAACGCCAAAACCCGGACCTTGTTGTGGAGAGGACCGATCAGAGTACCTTGCACTTCAGTACCTTTGTGGCCCGCGACTTTGACGAGAAAGACGTGATGCCCTGCGGCATTGTGGTGGCCCGGGGTAAGTCCGACCTTTCGATCCGCGGGTCACATATGTTTTCCTCCGCGCAGGCTGCCGATGTCGTCCGCCTGCTCTCCTCGGGAACGCTGGTGATGGAACAAGAGGATTTGGAAATAACCGATCTGCCGGGGATTGCCGGCCTTCAACAGAGGATGTTGGACGGGGTCATGAAAAAACCAAAGGGAGTGGCCCTGGTCCAGGCCGACCGTCCCGGTCGGACCATTGCCGACTATGAATCGGCCTTCCGGGGTGAAGCGGTCATGAAAGCCGATCCTACTGAAAACCGGTTGATCGATGTCCGATTGATAAAGGAAGTGGCCCTGGTGACGCTCTGCCGGCCGGAAGCGCTAAACGCCTTAAACGATGCGCTGGTCTCCCAGTTAAGGGACCTGGTCCAGGAGGTTGCGGCCCAGAAAACCATTTCGAGCAAACCGGTAAAGGCCATCATTATCACCGGGGCCGGGCGGTCCTTTGTGGCCGGGGCGGACGTGAATGCCTTTCGCGGCAGTCCGGAGACCATCGGGGGGTTTGCCCGTAAAAACATCGGCGTCTTTTCGGATCTGGAGAAGCTGCCCGTACCTGTAATCGCCCTGGTTGACGGCTTTGGGTTGGGAGGTGGAAACGAGCTGGCTATGAGCACTCATTATCGGATCGTCACCGAGAACGCTCAATTGGGGCAGCCTGAAGTGAAATTGGGTATCATCCCGGGCTACGGGGGCTTACAGCGCCTTCCCCGGCTTATCGGCCCGACCAAGGCGGCTGCGATGTGCATCAATGGGGAGCCGATCAATAGCTTTGAAGCTGTCGAAATTGGATTAGCCGACGAAATCGCTCCATCGGCAACCGCCTTGCCGCGGGCTTTTGCCATAGCCCGCCAGTTCATTGAAGGGCAGCGGCCCATACCGCCCAAGGATTGGGATGTCCGCGGGAAAAAACAAGGCGAAGAACTGAAGGGCCTTTTATCACGGCCTGTTGTTCGCGAGATCATGGCCGCTCCTACACCAGCTCCAAGCGAGGCCGGGAATCTGCGGGCCGCTCGGTTGGCCTCGGCCAGGGATACGCTTACGGCTATGCAATACGGGTACGAGCACGGGTTTGAGCAGGGTCTTAGTAACGACGCCATACTATTTGGGCGGATCGCCGCCTCACCCGGCGGTCAGGAGTGGATCGACCGCTTCCTGGCCAAAGACCCCCTTCAGGGCGCGTTTTTGACCCTGTTACCTTAGACCGATTTTTTGTTGGAGAGTTTTAAACTTGACCCTTAGATACAAGAATTAAAAAGGAGGCTTTTTTATGGTCTGGCAACCGGAAGTGGATGAACTGAAACGTCGACGCCAACTTGCCGAGCAAATGGGAGGTCCGGAAGCTGTTGCCCGTCACCATGCCCGCGGCAAACTGACTGTGCGGGAGAGGGTTGCCGCTTTAGCCGATCCGGGCTCCTTCCAGGAAATTGGGGCCCTGGCCGGCAGCGCTGTTTATGATGGCGATAAACTGATGGACTTTACTCCGGCAAATTCGGTGGTGGGTTTCTGCAGTTTGAACGGACGAAAGGTTGTCGTCAGTGGCGGAGACTTTACTGTCCGGGGCGGGGCGGCAGACGCATCCGTCGGTCGCAAAGCCTATTACGCTCAGGAAATGGCCTATGAATGGCGGTTGCCTTATATTCGTCTTCTTGACGCCACCGGAGGCAGTGTGCGCACCTTCGAGCAGCTGGGTCGTACCTATATTCCCGATAACCCCGGTACGTTCACCGCCCAACGCCTGCTCAGCACAGTACCGGTTGTCTCGGCTGTCATGGGTTCTGTCGCCGGACTGCCGGCAGTAGAGGCCTGTCTGGCCCACTTCAACCTGATGGTAAAAGGAACTACGCAGGTTTTTGCCGGTGGACCTCCGGTAGTCAAGGCCGCGCTGAATTATGACATTACCAAAGAAGAACTGGGGGATGAACGGACACAGATCTATCAGAGCGGCGTTATTGATAACCTGGCAAAAGATGAAAAAGAGGCCTTCCATATGATTCGGCGCTTTCTCAGTTACCTGCCTGAAAATGTTTGGGAGATGCCGCCGCATACTCCGCCGACCGACGACCCCAAACGGCGTGAGGAAAAGCTCCTTTCAGCCATACCCAGAGAAACTAAAAAAGTGTACAACCCCCACAAGATTCTGAAATATATCTTGGATAAAGATTCGTTTTTTGAGATTGCCCCTTTTTATGGACGGGCACGCATTATCGGCCTGGCCAGAGTGAATGGCTATCCGGTGGGGGTTATGATCAACAATCCCATGTTCCTGGGTGGTTCGATGGATGTGGCTGCCGGAGATAAGGTTATCCGCTTCATGCAATTGTGCAATACCTTCCATCTGCCCATGGTCTATTTTGCCGACGAGCCCGGGTTTATGGTCGGGCTGGATGCCCAAAAAGAAGGCATTGTGCGGGCCGGGGCCAGGATCGTTTGCGTTCTTTGCGAAACGCAAATGCCCTGGATAACCTTTATCACCCGCCAGCTTTATGGTGTGGCCGGCGGACTGCATCTACGATTCGGAGGCATGTATCGCCGCTACGCCTGGCCTTCGGTCAACTGGGGTTCCATGCATATTGAAGGAGGGGCTACGGCCGCCTACCGTCGGGAGATTCAGGCTGCACCCGACCCCGAAGCCAAGCGTGAGGAGATTGAAGCCCGTCTAAAGGCCATAGCTTCTCCCTTCAGGACCGCCGAGGCCTTTAATATCGAGGACATTATCGACCCGCGGGATACCCGCCCGTTACTATGCGATTTTGTCGAAATGGCCCAAAAAGAAATAAAGAGGCAACTCGGCCCGGTGCCCGGTTACAGCTACCGTCCCTAAAAATTATAATACCCTTCCAAAGGGAAATTTTCGGCCTAAATGGGGCATAGGGGCAGGTTTTTTATTATGATCATCAAAAATATCAAAATAGAAAAACTGTAACCTTCCAATAAAATCCCGAGGAGTCGACGGCTTTAAATACCCGAGGGGAGATATTCCTTGGCTAGTCGGGTATAAGAGGAAACCTGATCTTGCTCCCATTTCTGATCGTAATGAAGTTCATCAGCCATAATTCTGGCAACTTGGGGAGCTGTTTCGATGCTCGCTCTCGCATCCAATAAAAGGGCACGCATTCGTCGAGCAAGGATATCTTCAACGGTGCGGGCCATCTCGTTTCGCACGCCACATACCACTTCAGCCCGGGTATAAGGCAAGTTTTGGTGTAATCTTTCCCCCTGTTCGGGATCTTCCTCGGTTAATTTCCTGACATACACACAGTCTGAACCATAACAGGAAAGAGAATCCTCGGGATCGATATGTTTGAGCCAGCCGTGGAGGCGCAAATTTTTTGTCCTGCTTTCCCGTTCATCCAGTCCGGCCACCAGGGCCGCTTGATCAATGGTGTCTTCTCCCATCCTCCGGTAGGTGGTCCATTTGCCTCCTGTAACGGTGACCAAACCGGAACGAGAGACGATGACCTGATGATCACGAGAAATCTGGGCGGTATCTTTATCGTGGCTTAGACTGACCAGTGGCCGGATACCGGTAAAAACGCTCAAGACATCCCGGCGAGTCGGATCTTTAGTCATATATCTGGCAGCATGTTTCAGGAGAAACTCGATTTCCTCCTCAAAGGCCCGCGGCTCGAGAGTGGGTTTCTCCACCGGGGTATCTGTGGTGCCAATGATTACCCTTTGATGCCAGGGAACCGAAAAGAGGACACGGCCATCTTCAGTATGAGGAACCATAATGGCTGAATCCCCGGGCATAAAAGCTTTATCCAAAACAATATGTACCCCTTGACTCAGCGATAAAATATTGTCTGCCTTCGGATCATCCATTTTAAGCACACTATCCGCAAAAATTCCGGTAGCATTAATCACCACGTGAGCGAACATTTCAGACTCTTTCCCGGTTTCCATATCCTTGGCAACGACCCCGTTGACGGTGTTGTTCTTTTTGATAAGTCCCGTGACTTTAAAGTAATTGATCACGGTTCCATTAAGGTCGACGACGGTCTGAGCAAGGTTGATGGCCAGTCTGGAATCATCGAACTGGCCGTCATAATAAATGACACCCCCATGGAGATCTGTGGTTTCAAGGGTGGGAATATGTTTCAAGGTCTCATCTTTTGATAGGACCTTGGATGGCCCGAACCCGTGCCTTCCAGCCAGGAGATCATAAACCTTTAAGCCCACCCCATAAAAAGGACCGCTCCACCAGGCATAATTGGGTACGATGAATGATTGATTTCGGACCAGATGGGGCGCGTTGTGTAAAAGAAGCCCTCTCTCATAAAGTGCCTCGAGAACAAGCGAGATATTTCCCTGTTGGAGATACCGTACGCCACCGTGCACCAGTTTGGTACTCCGGCTGGAGGTCCCCTTGGAAAAATCGTGTTGTTCTAATAAAAGTGTCTTATAACCGCGGGAAGCCGCTTCTATGGCCGTTCCCAGACCAGTGGCTCCTCCGCCGATCACGATAATATCCCAAAACCCCTTCATATCTTCCATATTTTGAAGCATTTTATTTCGATCCATGATTCCTCCTTTATCTAATGAAAACAAGGGCCAAGTCTGCCCCTGACTCATGTTGTAAATTGGAAGCCATTTTTTGAAATAATAGTCCCTTCGTGGGTGTTTTTTTACCATCCTTCGGGGGCATCCGGATTCCATGATCTAGCCAGTAAGGAGTCTCCGCCCTCCCAAAGGCCAGGGCGACTCAGCTACGATAACTGAGTTCGCCGCCGTCGTTAAAGACTATTGTGAACCTTCTCTTTATCACTCACCCCGGCCGAGCTAAAGGTGGCCATCTCATTGTAGATTTTGACCGCTGCCTCAATAATGATCATGGCCAGGGCCGCACCAGTGCCTTCTCCCAGGCGCATCTTTAGGTCCAGAATGGGTTCTACGTTGAAGAGACGCAGAAAAAGGGCGTGTCCGGTCTCTTCGGACAGGTGACTGAAAAAAAGATAATCCCGCACAGGCGGACATAATCTGCAGGCTGCCAAGGCCCCGGCTGAAGAGATAAATCCATCCACGACCACCGGGACATGAGCTGAAGCCGCACCCAGACAAAGGCCGCAGATCCCGGCAATCTCCAATCCCCCCAAGGCGGCCAGGGTGTTAAGTGGATCGGTCAGCCTGTTCTGATTAACTTTCAGAGCTTTTTTAATGACTTCAATTTTTTTGATCAGCCGGATATCATCAATACCGGTCCCGCGGCCGGTGATATCTTCCACCGGGCAAGGGAGCAAGGAGGCAAACAGGGCCGAAGAAGGAGTGGTGTTGGCAATGCCCATTTCTCCGGTACCCAGCAAGGTCACGCCCTCTTGCACAGCAGACCGGGCCAGTTCGATCCCAACTTCTATGGCCTGCGTTGCTTCCATCAGGGTCATAGCCACCCCTTTGGCGATATTTGCGGTACCTGATTTAACCTTGTGGCGAATAAGATTGGGTGCCTCGGTCAAAGGATCATCCACCCCAATGTCGATCACAGCAACTTCCGCCCCGGCCTGGTTGGCCAGGACATTAACGGCAGCGCCGCCAGCCAGCATATTTCTGACCATCTGGGGAGTTACCTCTTTAGGATAGGCGGAAATTCCTTCTTCAGCTACCCCGTGATCCCCGGCGAAGGTAAAAATCTTTTTTCGGCCAATAGTTGGCTTGATCGAATTGGTAATCAGACAATATTGAGCCGCCAGGTCTTCGATCCGGCCCAGGCTGTTGGGCGGCTTGGTCAATTGATCCAGATGAGTTCGTATGGCCGATTCTAAAGACCGGTCAACGGGTTCGATGGATTTGATGGTTTGGGTTAGTTTATTCATGCTTTCCTCTAAATAATATTTTTTGCTCTCCCCCCTCTACCGTCTCAGTCAAAGGGTATCGGGCTGGCCTGAAGTTTAATTTATCCCTGGGAAAATGAAACTTAGGTGATGTCTGCCTCAAAAAATCCAAAATGGCTCCGGTCCGAAATCGGCCCTTTAATCCCCCTAAACATATATTTACTTTATAAAAAGGGTGCTGAACTTTAGAAGTTAACGGCCTTTAAAGTCAGCAAGGCGTTTCTCAAAAAAGGCCTTTACCCCTTCCGAGTGATCCTCGGTCAGGGAGGCCAGCAATACCTGATCCGAATCCATATGCATGATGGCCTTGTCCAGGGCTGAAGTGATGGCATTCACGCTTCTTTTTATCATCTGAGCGGCCACCGGGGGCATGGCCGCGTAATTTTTGGCCAGTTCCATTGCCCGGTCCATTAGCCTGTCGCTCGGTACAACTTCATCCAAAAAACCCCAATTAAGCAGAGTGGTTGCATTTTCCTTTTGAGCGAGGATTACAAAACGTTTGGCCCTGGCCGGACCGATCAAGTGCACGCACAGCGGGAGACTGACCCAGCTCAAGGGGATGCCCAGGGCTCCTTCGGGATAAGCGACAAAACAGTCTTCAGCCCCAATACGGAAATCCAAGGCCGAGACGATACAAGCACCTCCGCCCAAGGCTCCACCGTTAATCGCTGCTATGGTGATTTGGTTCATTTCGTGGAGTTTCTGAATCATTCTTGGACCCAGATGAAATTGTCGCTGTTTGCTTATTAACGAAGCGCTGGAAGCCGCTGCTCTTTTGGGGTCCTTCAAGTCAGCCCCAGAACTGAAATGCTTGCCTTGTCCGGTGAAAATCACCACCCGCGTTTCAATATCTTCCCTGAAATCCTCGGCGGCCATTTCAATTTCCCGCATAAGGCTGTTGTTCAAGGCGTTCAACCTGACAGGTCGGTTAAACTTCACTACAGCGATCCGGCCATTTCTTTCCAAAATCAGATTTTTATAATTCATCGTTTTGGGTTCCTTGTTTCTTACTGTTAATTCTAATTATGAGGATCACCCATTCGTTTATGAGATCACGTCTGCCGATATTCTCCCTAGGCTTGGGTCTTAGCTGCCATTTTCTTCATGATATTGGCAATAATCAGGTCCTGGGCCAACTGCCTGCCGGCAGACATGGCTGGCGAAAATCTCCTGATA
>JBEKPQ010000075.1:0-21158 GCA_049520575.1 Thermodesulfobacteriota bacterium
GATCACCCGGCTGATGGCATCCGGGCAGGAAAGGACTTGATGGCCGTTCCCCCAGGTAGGAGATGGACAGCGTATCCCGGAAATCTGTTTAAGGATTGAGGGCAGGCTGACTCCGGACCGCAAGGCCAAAGAGATCAACCGGCCGGTGGCCTCGATCTGAGACGAAGCACAGCCCCCGGTCTTGCCCATTTGAGCAAAGACCTCACATATCCCCTTTTCATCAGAATTGATGGTCACATATAATTTTCCGCAGCCGGTAGAGATTCGTTCCGTAATTCCCAGGGTTCGGGGTGGACGCGGCCGGGGATTAATCGTAGAACTTTCGGTGTATTTATTAAGATTTAATACCTGGGTTTCCCGGCTGCCGTATCGGTATATGGTCACTCCCTTACATCCCTGGTGATAGGCCGTCAGGTAAGCATTCTGGACATCTTCCGGCGTAGCCTCATGGGGAAAGTTGATGGTCTTGGACACCGCATTGTCGGTGTATTTCTGAAATGCGGCCTGAATCTGGATGTGACATTCCGGGCTGATATCGTGGGAAGTGACGAAAAGGGCCTTGATCTCCTCAGGTATATCCGGGATATTTCGGATCGAGCCCTCCTGGGCAATCTGTTCCATAAGTCGCGGGGAATAAAGGCCTTTTTCTTTGACCATTTTTTTAAAAAAGGGATTGACTTCGACCAGCTGAGTCCCATCCAATACCGTCCGGTAATATGACACGGCAAACAACGGTTCGATTCCGCTGGAAGCACCGGCAATGATACTGATCGTCCCGGTAGGGGCAACGGTTGTGGTGGTGGCATTGCGCATCCCTGAAATGTTTTTGTCGGGTCGATCAAACACACTTCCTACAAAATTAGGGAAATTTCCTCTTTCTCCGGCCAATTGTTCGGAGGCCTGACGGGACTCGGACTCAATAAAACCCATCACTTTTTCGGAAACTTCTACCGCCTGGGGGGAATCATAAGGGATACCCAGCTGGATCAGCATGTCGGCAAAACCCATAACCCCCAATCCGATTTTTCTGTTTCCTTTGCTCATCTTTTCAATCTTGGTTAAGGGATATTTATTGACATCGATGACGTTGTCTAAAAAATGAACGGCCGTGTGCACCAAGGTCTTAAGCCGATTAAAATCAATTTCCCCCTTCTTAACCATCCGGGCCAGATTGATCGAACCCAGGTTGCAGGACTCATAAGGTAAAAGCGGTTGTTCTCCGCAGGGATTGGTGGCCTCTATGGGCCCCAGATGCGGCGTAGGATTATCCCGGTTGATCCGGTCAATAAAGACCACTCCCGGTTCTCCGCTCCTCCAGGCCGAATCCACGATCTTGTCAAAAATAGCCTGGGCGGAAATCGACCGGGTTTTCAGGCCAGTGTGGGGATTGCACAAGTCGTATTCCTGTTTGTTTTTAAGGGCCTCCATAAAAGAGTCCGGGATTAAAACCGAAATGTTAAAGTTATTCAACCGGTCGGTCTGTAATTTAGCATCGATAAATTTTTCTATATCCGGGTGGTCCACCCGTAGCAGACCCATGTTGGCCCCTCTTCGGGTCCCTCCCTGTTTGATGGTTTCCGTGGCCACATCAAACACGGTCATAAAGGAAATAGGTCCGCTGGAAATGAAGGAAAATCCGGTTCCTCCGCCGCTTTTATGGATGATAGCTGTTTGTTTAATAGCCTCGAAGATACTATCGATCGAATCCTCGACAGGCAAAACAAAACAAGCCGACAACTGACCTAATGACCGACCGGCATTCATCAACGTGGGAGAATTAGGTAAAAATTCCAAGCGGGTCATGATCTGGAAAAACAATTCTTCGGTGGATTGTATTTGATCCTCCTTACCGTAGAGGGCGTCGGCCGAAGCTATGACCTTGGCCACCCGGCGGAACATGTCCTCCGGCGTTTCGGTTACCTGGCTCTGGGCGTCTTTTTTGAGGTAACGTTTCTCCAGGACGATTTTGGCATTGGGGGTCAGTACAAGTGGGGAATTTTGAGCGGTCATGACTTAATATCCTTTTCTATTACCCTGCCGAATTTCGATTTTATTGCTGAAGGGAGAATGCTCTCTCTTTGCCGTTTCAACTACAACAGATGGGGAAGCGTTTATTCCAATCTACTACAGATGGTATTATAAACTGCCGGATAAAAAATTCAAAGGAAATTTTTATCTTGTTTTTTCATTTGGTTAACTTAAAATTCGGTGAAATGGCTTTTCAATTGGGAAAAAAAGATAAAGTCTCTAAGGCGGCCGATTGAAAGACGATTGACATAGAAACAGGGAAAATTGTAGATAGCTGGAGGTTGATTATAGACAAACTTCCTTTATTTCATCACGAACCGGTTTACCTTCCTGAAAGATCTGCTCCCTGACTAAGCGGCAGTTGGGCGTAGTTCCTTTTCCAACCGGACAAGCCTCTACCCGCTGAAATCCATCAAGACTCAGATAGGCTACGGGTTTTCCTCCCTGAGCCGCTTCCCGCAGGGCACGATCGGAAATTTCCATTACCTTCCCTTCCGTGGGAATGCCTAAAGCAGCCCCAATAGCCCCGCCCCGCCAAGTATTTGCCTTCTCGACCAGAGGATTCTTGAAGGTCCTAACGGGCCCCACCTGATAAGCCTTTTCAGTACTACAAGCAGAAAAAAGCACCAACGAGACAATTGTGCTGACTAAAAATAAAAAAGCTTTCCGAGAATGAATCATCAAACGGAATCCTTTTCCCACTGCATGCGGTATCAAGCAACTTGGTTTTTGTTTATTCCTTACCCTTGGGCTCTTTTGGGTTGCTCTTTTTTTGCATCTGTTTCATTAATTCTCCCATATCTCCTTGCCCCACACCCATGACTTCGTTCATGCTGCTGACTTTCTTGAAATCTTTGGGGACTTCAAACATGGCGGCCGTGGCGGCACCTATCTTGATCTCTTTTATTTCAGAAGTAAATTTATCCGGACCGCCTTCTCTTCTTTTATCTGGAGGAATAGTAACTTCATTTTTAATGGACAATCCTCCCAAGTCCTGGGCCTCCCAAAGAACGGAGTTAAATTTTTCTTGAGGTTTGTCTTTCTTATAAAAAACTGCGTTGTATTTGATACAAGGATGTCCGTCTATGGTTTCCGTTCCGATCTTCTTTTTTTCAATAACCACATTGGGATCATCAATCGAAGGAATCCTTTCCTGGGCGGCCTGTTCAAAATAAGTCTTGTTTTTTGTATTCATGGTGATGGACTTTTTTACGTCCATCAGGCTTATGGTCACCAAATCGCCCATCATTATATTTTCCACACGTGACTTATTCCCTAACTTGGCCATAGGCATGGACATGCCCATAAATACCAATTTGCAGGTGTAATTATCGGGCGGAGCAGCCAGAGCCGGTATCGAAGCAAGCATAAAAATCATGGTTAATAATCCAACGGTCACGATTGTTTTCTTTCCTTGTTTCATATTAACTCCCTTCTTGTTTTATAAGATAAATGTATCTTGAAAACCTATATCTTAAGCCGTCTTTCGATCTCGGCCCAAATTTCATCTCTGCCCAACCCGGTTTTGGCTGAAAAAAAAATAGGATTTGGCCGTGGGCCATCCAGGTCTTTGGCGATTTCCATCCAGTTATTACCCCAGGAACCGCGACCCACAGTGTCTGATTTGGTCAAGACAACCAAGGCCTTTCGGCCACCGGATTGAATCAAATGGAAAAAGGTCTTATCCAACTCACTGGGGGTACGGCGAATATCCAGCAACAAGACCACCAGGGCCAGATTGATTCTTGTCTTCAGATAGGTTGCGGTGGCTTCCTGATAGGCATCAATCACCTCCTTGGATGCCTGGGAAAAACCATAACCCGGCAAGTCAACCAGCATGAAACTACCATTGATCAAAAAAAAATTCAAGGTCCGGGTTTGGCCCGGCCTGCGGCTGGTTCGAACCAGGGATTTTCTTTGCAATAACGCATTGATTAAGGAGGATTTCCCCACATTGGAACGACCGGCGAAAGCTATCTCCGGAAGCAAAGTTTGTGGTAACTGAGCGGTTTTCAGTCCGCTTTTAATGAATTCCGCTGAACGAATAATCATGAAATTTTTTTATAATCCTCCCGGCGTAAATAAGCCTGAAGACGTTCCATTCCTTCTTCGATCCTTTCAATGGAGTTGGCATAGGTAAACCTCAGATACCCTTCGGCCCCGGAACCGAAATCAATCCCCGGGGCCACCCCTACCTTGACTTTTTTAAGGATATCAAAGGCCAGTTTATAGGAATCGTGATGGAAAGCTTTGGCGTTGGCTAAAACATAAAAAGCCCCGGTCGGTTCAACCTTTAAACCCAATCCCAGCGCTTTAAGCCGTTTGATCATCACTTTTCGACGCTGATCGTATAATGCCCGCATCCGGGCCACATCTTCCTGGGCCTGGGTCAGAGCGGTGATACCGGCCCATTGGGCCACTGAGTTGGCTGAAATAAAAAAGTTCTGGTGAATCTTCTGTAAGGGGCGGATAAACTCCTTAGGGGCAATTAAATAGCCCAAACGCCAGCCGGTCATGGCATACAATTTAGAAAAGCCATTTAAGACAAAGGCCCGGTCGGTAAACTCCAGAATGGAATGCTCCTGACCCTCGTAGACCAGCCCATGATAAACCTCATCTGAAATAAGATAAGGGTCGTATTGGGCTAAAGCCTTCATCCGTTCCTTTGACAAAAGAGTCCCGGTTGGATTGGAAGGGGAGTTGATAAAAATGCCTTTGGTCTTCGGTCCGATTCGTTTCAGGATCTCTTCCGGATAATATTGAAAACCGTCTTCTTCATAAACCTGGACTTTCACCGGTTTTCCCTGGGCGAATTGGATAAAATTGGGATAACAGGCATAATGAGGGTCGGAAATAATGACCTCCTGCCCAGGTTCCAACAAGGCCAAAAAGACCATAAACATAGCCGGTGAGGTCCCGGAGGTAATCAAGATTTGGTCCGGAGAGACGCTGACTCGATATCGTCTGAAATAATGGGCGCTTATTGCTTCTCTGAGTTCAATAAGGCCCCGGCTATCGGTATAGTGCGTTTTCCCTTCACGCAGGGCTTGAATGGCCGCCTCTTTAATGCATTCCGGTGTATCAAAGTCCGGTTCTCCCACTTCAAGATGGATGATGGTTTCCCCTGATCGCTCCATGACCTGAGCTTTTTCCATGACATCCATGACAATAAAAGGTGTTATTTCACGAGCGCGTTGGGATACCGAGGTGAGATCAAGATCAATGGCTCTCATTTTAATTCTTGTAACCTTTGTTGGGCCTTTCTCCCCAAATCGCTTTCGGGGACCAGGCTGATGACTTCCTGAAAAGCCAATTGGGCTAGAGAGGTTTGCTTTAATTCCACCAATACTTCTCCCAGATCGTAGTGGGCCTGGGCGAAATTGGGGGCATTTTCAATAGCTTTTTTTAGGGCTTCGGCCGCCTCTTCCATGTGGTTTGTGGCCTTCCAGGCCAAGCCTAATCCGTGATAGGCCAGGCTGTAGACAGGAGAAAGTTTAATGGCTTCCAGATAATGTTCCCGGGCTTTATCAAATTCCTTTAAACCAAAATAGGCCTGACCCAAATTGTATTGGACAAAATGGGGAGTGGGGTACATCGGATTTTCCAGGGCCGCATTGAACTCCTTGACAGCCTCTTTCACCCTCCCATCCCGGAGAAGAGCCGTGCCCAGATTATTATGGACCTCAACATAATTGGGATCCAAATAAAGGGCCTTCTCAAACTGATGAATGGCCTGGCGGATCATTCCTTTTTCCAGATAAGCTATGCCCAATACATTACATATCACCGGATTGCTCGGGTCCAGGTCCTTGGCTTTGATTAATTCAGTCAGGGCCTGGGTGGGACGCCCTTCCTGGAGCATGGATTCTCCTACACGCATATGGGTCACGGCATCCTCTTTCCGCCCCACGGAAGAGGCGCAGGCTGTGACCAACCACAAGACCAGTACGACCCAGAGAAAAGGAATTGCGCAAAACTGTCGTCCGGGGATTTTAATTTCGGATTTCGGATTTCGGATTTCGGATTTTTTAAATGCTTTGAATTTAAGTTCCTTTTTCCTCACGCCTTTTCCCTCATGTCTTAAATCAGCTTATTCAAGGGATATTCAATGATCCCCTCGGCTCCCTTTTTAATTAAGTGGGGAATCAATTCCCGGACCTGGGATTCCTCGACCACAGTCTCCACAGAAAGCCAGTCGCTGTTATAGAGATTGGCAATGGTCGGGGCATTCAGACTGGGAAGAATGCCCACGACATCTTTGAGCCTGTTTCCCGGAACATTCATTTTCAGACCGACCATCTTTTCCGCCCGTAAGGCCCCCTGCAACAATAAAACGATCTGTTTAATCTTTTCTTTTTTCCAGGGGTCTTTCCATGATTCGCGGTTGGCGATCACCTGCGTATTGGATTCCATCAACTCATGGATGATCTTCAGGCCGTGGGCCCGGATGGTACTGCCGGTCTCAGTCACCTCTACAATGGCATCGGCTAGACCGGAGATGATCTTCCCCTCCGTAGCACCCCAAGAGAACTCCACTTGCACTGGAATGCCTTTTTCGGAAAAATAGCGCCGGGTGAAATTGACCAGCTCGGTGGCGATTTTTTTCCCGCTCAGATCCTCAATCTTCTTCATTTTAGAATCACTGGCCACGGCCAGGACCCAGCGGGCCGGACGATGGCTGACCTTGGAATACAACAGATCGGCCACCACTTTGACTTTGGAATTATTTTCCAGGGTCCAGTCTTTCCCGGTTATGCCAACATCAATAGTCCCGTTTTCCACATAACGGGACATCTCCTGGGCCCGGCAAATGGAACAATGAATTTGGGGGTCATCAATTTCCGGAAAATAATTCCTGGCATTGAGATCGATTTTCCAACCCGAATTTCTAAACAGGTTGATGGTAGCTTCCTGAAGGCTCCCCTTGGGGATGCCCAGTTTCAACAGATTCACTTTTTATAAACCTCCTCGGGATCAAATCCTTTTTGGCCGCAAATTTCTAGGATCCCGTCTTCTTTGATTTTTTGATGAAAACAGCTCTTATAGCCCATATGACAGGCCCCCCCGCCAAGCTGTTCCACCTTCAGTAGGATGGTATCTCTATCGCAGTCGATAAAAATTTCCTTAACCTCCTGAAAATTTCCGGAAGTGGCGCCCTTGAACCATAATTCATTTCGGGAACGACTCCAGTAATGGACCTTTCGGGTTGCCAGGGTCTTTTCCCAGGCCTCTCGGTTCATAAAGGCCATCATGAGGACCTGACCGGTTTGCCAGTCCTGGGCAATGGCGGGAAGAAGTCCGTTTCCTTTCTCAAAATTGAGTTTTATTTCCATGGGAAGTTTCCAGTTCGGAAAACAAAAATAGTAAAAAAATAGAATTCCTAATCAATTTAGAATATTATAATATTAAAAGGAAATCGTGTCAACCTATTGAAGCGGTTTAAATTTGGTTTTTTTAGGGAATATCCGATTAACAGTTTGAAGAAAAACTCTTTTTTCAGCAACCGGCTAATGATGCGAGGTCCACTCGGCGTGGAGCTGCCCGCAGGCGGCCGAGATATCAGCCCCCTTGCTTCTGCGGATGATGGCGGTGTACTGAGAACGGATCAAGATATCTTGAAACCTTAAGAGATCCTTTTCATCGGGAGGTTCAAAGCCAACGCCAGGATGGGGATTGAAAGGGATCAGGTTAAGCTTGGCCTTTACCCCGGAAAGTAATTTGACCAGGGCCTTGGCTGCCAGTGAAGAATCATTGATGCCTTTAATCAGGATATATTCAAAGGTGATCCTCTTACCGTGGGGCAAAGGAAATTCCCGGCAAGCCTGGATCAAGGATTCCAAGGGATATTTCCGGTTGACGGGCATCAGGCTATTTCTGGTCGTATCATCGGCCGCATTCAAGGAAACCGCCAGACTTACCGGAAGTATTTTACCCAGGGCCTTGATCTCCGGAATCAGACCGGCCGTCGACAGGGTTACATGGCGTTGAGAAAATTGCATTCCCGTCGGGGATAGCATGGTTTTTAAGGCCCGAATTGTGTTTTCAAAATTATGCAGGGGTTCCCCCATACCCATTAAAACAATGTTTGTCAAAAGGGGATCTTTGTCTCTTAATGCCCCTTGAACACCCAGGATTTGGTTGATGATCTCCGAAGCCTTGAGGTTTCTTTTAAGGCCCATCTTCCCCGTAAAACAAAAACGGCATTTTTGAGCACAACCCACTTGGGAAGAGATGCACAAGGTGGAATGACCCCGTTCGGGGATCAGGACACTTTCGATATGCTTTCCGTCTTCCAACTGAAAAAGAAATTTTTGAGATCCATCGGAGGATGTTTCGGTTTTCTGAATTAACAACCTGCTTAAATAAGCCTGTTCCTGGAAAAGGCCCCGCCATTTCTTGGACAAATTGGTCATTTGATCAAATGTGGTGATGTCCGGTTGAAATATCCAACGAGAGATCTGCTCGGCCCTGTAAGGCTCCAATCCGAGGCCGGTAATCCAGTCCCCTAATTCTTCAAAGGTCAAATTCCGGAGATCAATCATTTTTCCCATAAAATTAATTTTACAGGGTATTTAGAAATCAAAGGAATTACTGATACACGATGCTGGATGCACGATAATCCATTCTGATTATTTTGATTTTATCCTGTATTCTGAACCATGCCTTAAGCTTTAGGTACTTTTTTCTTGCATCCTGTATCGGGCATCTTGGATCTTCAAGGAGGCACTTTCCCCTGCCACCCAGCCGGTGGAAAAAGCGGCCTGGAGGTTGTAGCCGCCGGTTTTACCCTGGATATCCAAAACCTCACCGCAAAGAAAAAGTCCACTAATGATTCTCGATTCCATGGTTTTGGGATTCACTTCTTTCAGGAGTACACCGCCGGCCGTGATGATCGCCTCTTCCAGAGGCCGGGTCCCTGTCACTGTCATTCGTAAGTCGGTGAGCAAGGTCCTCACCCGTAAGCGTTCTTCTGCGGTAATTTGATTTCCTTTTTTATCCCTTGGAATTTGGGAAAGGGCAAGAAAAACCGGGATCATCCTGTTGGGTAATAAAAATTTCAATATCCCTTGCAGTCCTTTGAGATGATGGGTCTTCAATTCTCTTTTCAATCTCTCATCCAGTTGTTCTTGGGTTAAGACGGGTTTAAGATTAATTGAGATTTCCACTCGGCCTTGTTTAAGGACATCGGCCACCCAGCCGCTCAGGGTCAGGATGATCGGCCCGGAAACTCCGAAATGGGTGAAAAGCATCTCTCCGAACTCCGAACGATCCTTCCGGCCATTTATGACTACAGTTGCCAAGACATTTTTTAAAGAAAGCCCCTGAAGTCCCTTGACCCAAGGCTCCTTGACTTTCAGGGGAATTAAAAAAGGACGTATGGGTACAATCGTATGACCGGCCTTTTGAGCCATTCGAAAACCTTCCCCGGTCGAGCCGGTCTTCGGGTATGAGGCCCCACCTGAGGCCAAAATTACAGCCCTGGACTTGAAAGTCTCATTTTGGGTTTCAACCCCTTCCACCTGACCGGAATGAACCAAGATCTCCTTTACCGCCTGCCCTTTGATCAAATTGACCTTATTATCTTTCACAAATTCCAAGAGGGCCAAAACGATATCCCCAGCTTGATTTGACTTCGGGAAAACCCGCCCTCCCCTTTCCACAACCAGAGGCACTCCTCTCCGTTCAAAAAAATTCATCAAATCCTGATTAAAAAAACGGGCTAGACAATTTCGAAGAAACCGGCCGTCAGGAGAATAACTTTTCAGGAAGGTATCAATATCGCCCTGATTGGTTAAATTACAACGCCCTTTGCCGGTTATTCCGAGCTTCAATGCAACGAGAGGCATTTTTTCCAGCAAAAGAACCCGAGCCCCCATTTCCGCAGCCCGGCCTGCGGCCATCATTCCCGAGGCCCCGGCGCCGATGACAATAACATCAAAATCGGATTGCGGATTGCGGATTGCGGATTGCGGGAAGTTAGCGTATGGTAGCTTTTTCACTTTGAATTTTGCATTTTGAAAGTTATTCTTGTCACTTCTTACTTCTTCAATGCCCTCAGCTTGGCCAATTCCCAAACATAATCATAGAGGTGAAGTCCTTTGCTGGCAGCCACAATCTCGCCGTCCCCGACTCCGATTTCCTGGGCCATGTATTCCTTAAGATACTGGATGGCCGCCAGATTGGCCGGGAAGCCGTTCCATAAATCCCAAGACCGGAAATAGACGAAAAAATGGAGTTGTTTATTACGGACCCGGGTATCTATGCCCCGCAGGCAAGGCGGGTCAGTCAAATAAATAGCCTCCGGGTTCCCAACGGTCATATAGGCCTGATTGGTCCCATAACCTTCTTCCTTATACATGCGGATGACTTCTTGAATCTGCGGTTCCAGATATTGCCCATAGGTATAATCCTCATTGGGCTGCTTTACCGAGGTCATCAGGTAGGGGAGATATTGCTCGACATAGCCTTCGGCCACCGGATTGGGGATACCGAGTGCTGGGGGGATATCCGGGATCAAGGGACGGGTACCGGGATATTTGATCTGAATCGTCAGATAATCAAACTCCAGCCTTTTTTGGCCGGTGAAACTGCCCCGGTCAATGACATATTCCTGCCCATGGTCCAGAATCGCAGAAACACATTGAAACCAGGCATCGGGTAAGTCCCGGGCCTGAATAAATTGAAGATTCATCCACCATTCCCCTTTCATTTTCACGATAATGATGATCTTCTAACGAGTGACTAAACATTACCCTAAAACATACCCCATCTGCAATCGTTTTCATCATTGCAAAAAGTTGACAAGCCCCTATCTTTGGGTTACTATTTAATCGACAAAGTTACCCAAAAGAAAAGTAACCATCTTTTTGGAAACTTTTTAATAAAAATAGGAGGAAACAATGTCAGTCAATGTCGCCATCAATGGCTTTGGGCGAATTGGGCGGTTGGTTTTTCGGGCCGGGTTCAGGAGCAAAGAGGTCGAATTTGTGGCCGTCAATGATCTCACCGATTCCAACACCATGGCCCACCTTTTGAAATACGATTCTGTCCATGGAATCATGGATGCAGAGGTCAAGACCAAAGACAGCTCCCTCTTGGTGGACGGCAAAGAAATCAAGACTTTTGCTTTAAAAGATCCGGAGGCATTGCCCTGGAAGGAACTTGGGGTGGATGTGGTCCTCGAGAGCACTGGTAAATTCACCGACCGGACCGGAGCGGGAAAACACCTGATGGCCGGCGCCAGGAAGGTCATCATTTCAGCACCGGCTAAGAACCCGGATGTAACTGTGGTTTTCGGAATCAATGAGCAGGAATACGATCCCACGAAACATAACGTCATCTCCATGGGCTCTTGTACCACCAACTGCCTGGCACCGATCGTTATGATACTCCAGAAGGAGTTCGGTGTCGAATACGGCCTCATGACCACCATCCATGCCTATACCAACGATCAGGTCGTTACGGATGAGCCCCATAAAGACCTTCGAAGAGCCAGGGCGGCGGCCCTTTCCATGATCCCGACAACAACCGGGGCGGCCAAGGCGATTTCTGAAGTCATACCGGAAATGAAAGGCCGACTGGATGGCCTGGCCATAAGAGTGCCTGTTCCCAACGTTTCCCTGGTGGACTTCGTGGCCACCTTATCGAAGTCCGTCACCAAGGAGCAAGTGAATGCCAAACTAAAGGAATATGCCGCAGGGCCTTTGAAAGGCATTCTCCAATGCAGCGAAGAAGAATTGGTGTCGCACGATTTCAACGGAAATCCCCATTCTTCGATTGTCGATCTCCCCAATACAAACGTCATCGGAGGCAAATTAGTCAAAATCCTCTCCTGGTATGATAACGAGTGGGGGTTCTCCAATCGAATGCTGGAACTATTGTCTTTTGTGATGAAATAGAGGAAAGAAAGGGGGCAAGGATTCGAGTCCCGTCGATGACGGGATTGACTCCTTAACCCCTTTGATTTTGACCTTTCTATGGAAAAACTAGAACCCCAATTTACTTCCTCAGCCCTTCAGGTAAACCTGGAACGAACCGCGGCAACGGTGGAAATTCCGGCCAGGTACCAAGTCCTACTCAGTATTGCCCGTGAGCACTATGGTGTGTTCAAAAGGACCCAGGACCTTCTTACAGAGAAAAACCATCCCTTTGTAAATTGGGAACATGTTCTGAAGCAATTGCGGACCCTGTCCATGGGCGATTTCTATGATTTCAACAGCCATGAAAAAGGTTTTGAAGCCCTGGAAACCCTGGTCGGTATCTACGTTGAGATCATCCACTCCCCGGCCGGTGAAGAAACCAGGGAAACCTCTGTCCGATACCTCTTTGATTTTTTGACCCTTATCCTTTCCAAGAGCAATGGACTGCTCTCCCGGAATTTGGCCCTCTTTCCCGATCTCATTCAATCCCTGATTGATTTCTACCCAAAAGATCCCTTGCTATTCAGAAAGGTTTCGACCTATGGGAAAAAGCTTCTCCAGGCGGCTCTGGAGCATTCCGCCCCCCTGGATACCGACCATTTGAGGCGTTTCCTTTACAATGGCTTCAAAACGACCTATCTCTTCTGGCTTGATCAGCCGGACCCTCGTGACTGGTTTGACAGGGAGAAGGAGGAAGCAGCAGAGATCTCCGACTATGATTCGATCGTCAATCCCCTGACTCATCAGTCCATGACCGGTCTGCTTGATAAAGTAGACTCTCTCTCACAGAGCGATAACAACTGGACGGCCTCGTATCTTACCCTCCCGGACTATGTGCAGATCATTGATGGCTATCTGCTCGTAGCCGATGAACTGGAGAGATCGAAGGCCTTCACCGGCCGTGAATATCTGGTCAAACTCGATTTCCTTTTTCATATCGTCAATGTCCCTGCCCTTTCCGATATCCATGGACGGGCTTTGATCGAGATCAATCGTTGCCTGGCTATGGTATTCCGGGATGAAAAACCTGAAAACTTAAACGATTTTGTGCGAAAAATATTCGATCTCCTTAAAAAGTGCGCCACCTTTTCCCAGTACCGCAGCACGATCCTGAATTGCATTATCACGGTGGCCCGGGAGGTCTTCAGACTGAGTCATCACCCTCTGGTCAATAGCTTTATTGAAGAGCTGATTTCATTTGACTTCCAGCATCCTCAGCTATCCGGAACTACCACCGAATGGCAGATCCGGGTAAATCCGGCTCATATCGAGAATATCCGCGCCTGGCTTGAAATCATCTCCATGAGACCACGCTGGACCCAAAGACTGCTCTCAGCCCTTATTATCAACTTGAAATTAGGCGGGGTCTTCGTCCGGGACACAGACCTTCTCCAGAAAAACATCTCGGCCCTCCTGAATACAGACATTGCTCCGGCCTATAATCTGGTCAAGCAACTCCTCAGGTTGTTCCCAATCTACTTCAATGAAATCGGTGCCGAAGGTGAACTCCGGGAAATATCGACCGAGATGGATGAGATCTCCTACCGACAAAACCTGGTTATCCATTTCATGCGCAAACAGTCTCATGTGGAGAGTAACAGTTTACTGGTTACCTTTCTGGAAAATGCCTTCCGCTATTGGGTTTCAGGGGAAAAGGACCTACTTCGCGACCACCTGCCCAATGAGGTATATGAGCAGATCCCTGAAGGTCACCAGAAAATCAATAGTCTTCAGACCATATTTCAAAGTCTCTTTGATAAGGTCCACGGTGACCCAAGGGGTTTCCTGGATTGGGATGATCCTAAGATAGTCAAAGAGATTCAAGCCGTCCCAGGCCTGCCGGAGAGAGACCGGGAACAGGCCAAGCTCCTCATCCGTTTCTATCAACTTCTTTACAAGAAATATAATCACCAGCATGTTGAGGTCATTAAAAATCTGGAGGCCTCCTACCTCTTCGAACCGGCGAAAGTAAAGACTCTTAAACGTTATCTTCAGGGAAAAAAACAAGACAAGAGTCTGACCATCATCCTCGACTTCCTGGCCCAACTTAAGGAGAAGATCCTCTCTCCGCAGAAAACAGAGTACGTTGAGAATATTTACCATAAACGGCATATTGCCGCAGATATCCCATCCATGTACGGCACCTACCGGGAAGAAAAATTTGAAGCCTTGGGGCTATCCCTGCGTCTCGAGAGTCTGGCCACAGTCCTCTTCGAGGAACTGCTCCAATCACTTAACCTGACGTTCATCACCAAAAGCACCTTGATGAGAATCCATCACTATCTCTGGCTCTATGTAAAAGCCCTCGACCTTGAAGGGATTGCCACCGAGGGTTTGACCGCCAAAATGAAATATGTGAGCAACGCCCTGGAGATCAAACAGTTCTCCATCGATCAATACATCGACATCTTTCAATTCATCTCCAAAGGAATTCAGGATATAATCAGGGAGTATTATATCGATGTCCATCGTCCCAACCTTTCCATTATTATTGGGCAAATCATCAAGGAAAACGGCACAGCCTCAAGCAAGAAGAACTTTTCAGCTAAAGAAGAAGAAATATACTATCAACTCTCCGAGGGTTTCATCCGAGCCGCCATCTCGTCGGCCTTCGGCCTTCAGGTGCTCGACAATTTCATCAACAGCATCCTTCGCACCCTACAAGCTGAATTGGAAAAATTCAAGGAAAACAAGCAGATTTTGACTCTAGTCATGTCCTATGATCCGGAAATGACGATCACCTCTCTCTACAGGCGCAGCAAAAGGCTCGACAACCAATTGCTCCTGGGAAATAAGGGCTATTTTCTAAAGGAACTGGCCTTAATGGGCTTCCCGATTCCCCCCGGGTTCATCCTGACCACGGAGGTCTTCCGCAGGTTTGAAGGCCTATTGGGCTACCAGTATATCCTGGAAGATCTGAATAACCGGATCGGCAAAGAGATCCGGCGGCTGGAAAGGATGGTGGGTCGAAAATTCGGGGATCAGCGAAATCCTCTGCTTTTAAGTGTGCGCAGCGGAGCCACGATTTCCTTACCGGGGATGATGCAATCTATTCTAAATGTAGGCATCAATGAAAAGATCGCCGCGGGACTCAGCAAAAAACCGGACTTTGCCTGGGCTGCCTGGGATTCCTTCCGCAGGTTTCTCCAAAGTTATGGAATGTTGCGGGGACTGGACCGGAATTTTTTTGACTCTATTATCGACACCTTTAAGCAGAAGCACGGGGTTGAACGAAAAATCCAATTTACCCCGGATCAGATGAAGCAGGTAGCCCTGGCCTATCAACGGGCTTTGGAGGAAAGGGAAATCAAGGTACCTTACCGGCCTGCGGACCAGCTCCAGGACGCCGTTTTACAGGTCATTGCCTCCTGGAATTCAGATCAGGCCCGAATTTTTCGCCGTCAGATGCATCTCTCAGATGAGTGGGGAACGGCTGTGATCGTCCAGCCGATGATCTTCGGAAATCTAAATGACCAATCGGGGTCGGGCGTGATTCTTACCCGGGATCCCAAAGAGTCCTCCCCTGGTATCAATCTCTATGGTGACTTCATTTTTGGGGTTCAAGGGGACGATATTGTTTCCGGCCTTGTCGCCACTTATCCCATATCGGAGAAACAGCGGCTGAGGGAGAGAAAAGATACCGATATATCTTTGGAGGCCAATTTTCCCGAGATTTACGGAGAGCTCATCTACCTTTCAGAAAAACTGATCTACAACAAAAGGTTCAACCACCAGGAGATCGAGTTCACCTTTGAGAATGCCACTCGGGAAAGTCTCCAACTACTTCAGACCCGGGATATGACCCAGAGGGAGACCCAAAAATTAAAGATGTTCAAAGAAACCAAGAAACTGAAAAGGGATCTTCTGGGCACCGGTATCGGAGTGAGCGGCGGGGCTTTATCAGGAAGGGCCGTGTACACCGAAGAGGAAATCCAGCACTACCGGAAAAAAGAACCGGATACTCCTCTGATTCTTATCCGGCCCGATTCGGTTCCTGATGATGTTGGAATAATCCTCCTGGTTGAGGGTCTGTTGACGGCCAAGGGGGGCAGCACCTCTCATGCCGCGGTAACTATACCTCAACTCGATAAGGTTGGGGTGGTGGGATTTACCAATTTGAGTGTTTATGAAACCAAAGGCTACAGCACGGTGGACGGCCGAATCATACGTGGCGGGGACTTCATCTCCATCGACGGTTGGAGCGGGGCCGTCTATCAAGGCCGTCACGAAGAGGAAGCAAAGGAATCCAACCGGGTGACGCTGTAAAAGCAGGATTCAAGGGTTCCTGGGATCAAGGATTCAAGTGAAAAGCATTGAACAATAAAAAACCTTCATTGAATCTTTGATCCCTATTACAGTTGTTTTCGCTGAACGCCGAACGTTCTTTTTATTTCTACATCAACTGCTTATGCACGTAAGTCGTTAAATCCCCCAATCGGTTGGTGTAGCTCCCATATTCGTTATCATACCAGCCGAAAATCTTGGCATGGACCACCGGCACCCTGATCGTATTCGAGGGGAGGGAAGGAAGTACTTCCGAGAGCAGACCGGGGATACAGCCGCAATCGATATCGATAAAAGAGGTTCGGGTGTGATTGAACTGACCTTCGATCACAACGGCCGCATTCAGGCCGATGAGGTCGCTGGAGACATTTTGTTCCATGGAAAAAATGAGCAGTTTTTCCGGATCCCGCTCCCCAACTTCCTGATAGATCCGGTTGATGGTTTTTATGTCCAGTTCGGCGGCCTCCCCATTTTTGCTGTTCTTGCTCTGAAAGGTAACATTAAGGACGATCAAGGATTCCGTGTTGGTGGGTACCCGTATGGAATCGGCCATGAAGCCGATATGCCTGACCTCGGGTATGACCTCTCCCAGGGCCACAGCGGCATTGGTGGAGGTAAGAATGATATTATTCAGAATACTCCTGTTTTTTCTTAAATCCTTCTCACCCGCCTTGGGCATGGAATCGAGAACAGCCTGGGAATTGGTTACGGCATGAATCGTGGACATGGAAGCGGTTAGGATCTTGTTGGTCTCCTCGTTTTCCAGAAGGGGTTTGACCATGTGAGCCAGACCCGTGGTCGTACAGGAAGCGGCCGACAGTACCTGATGATGTTTCTTGTCGAAGGCGTTATGATTGATGCCGTAGATCAAGGTGACCGCATCTTCCGGGGTAGACAGGGCCTTATCCTTAATTTTAAATGGAGAGGAATTGATGACGCATTTGGCTCCAGCCGCCAAATGCCCCCGGATGGAGCCTTTCTTGTCATTGGGGGGTAGGGTGGGATCCCTGAACTGGCTGGTACACTCGACGACCATATCCACCCCGTAATCCCGCCACTTGATCTCCCCAGGATTTCGTGATTCTCTCAAGACCGTGACAGGGATACCGTCAATCCTCATTTTCCCGGCCTTCTCATCAATGATTTCGATGAATCGTTTGGCCTTTATCCCATAAAAGAAACGGTGAATGGGTCCGTAAGTGGTATCGGTTTCTATTCGCTGGGCAATGGTCTCCAAACCTGTTCCCACTTCCCGCCCCGTATTGACGACGATCTCCTGAAAATATTTACGCGCCAGGTGATGCCACAAGGTCAGTTTTCCGATTCTTCCAAGCCCATTAATACCGATGATGGGCTGTTTATTTTCAAAAACCTGCACTTTCGCCATACTGCACCTCCTATGATTTCATATGAATTTGAGTGATTTTAGAAAATCTTCTTAATACCCTCCCCGCATTTCCATCTTGACCGATCAAAAGGAGGGGTGATGATTCAAACTTTCGTCTTAAATCCTCATCCCCGCCGGCAGCGGGCGCCACGAATCATGAAAATCATTCTAAGGATTCAAGTCCCGCCTCTATCGGGATTGAACCCTCGAATCCTATTTTTTTTAAAATATATACCCCCATCGGATCAAATGTCAACCCGCTGATGGGTGAAAAATGTGTTAGTGGCAGTCTGATTCAGAATTTGTTTGATAATGCATTTCAAAAACTAGTTTTTGGCAGTTGACTACGGTATAAAAAATAAGAAGCGGATAAGTTGTTTAAATCTTACCCGCTTCTTTTTCCTTGGTGCCGAAGAGGGGAGCCGTCCGGAATTGACAACTTAGTGATTTTACAAGATGCGAAAGCTGAAGACTTGCTTAAATTTTACTCAAATCTGCAACCTATACGCAACCATTTTCTTGGTTTTGCAAAGGGAAAGACAGGGGGACCCTAAAGGTCCCCCCACTAAACAGGATCAATGAAAAATTTTGGTAGAATTTTATTGCGAGGAAAACAACAAATCAAAACAAGAAAATAAAGTTTAACTAATTAATAAAAAGAGAAAAAACAGATTATGTTACGTATAGCACCTACAAGTCTTTTTTCTTAGCATGTATTTAGATTAGCGATTACGAATTGAACTCAACCGGCCGCCCGACGGCCAGATGAGGTGGCTTGTTGAGTACCTCCTTAGATGGGAAAGGAAGCAAGACCTTCTATTTCCGTTTGACGAAGTCCACGGGAAACGTTACCATAGAAGCCGTAATATTGGATCAGTTGTTCTCCCTGGTTGGGGATATGAGAGATCATAGTTGTCAGACAATCTAAGGCATCAAAAGCTTTTTCTTGCCGATTGTCTTTGGATCAGCAGATGATCCGGGACTCTCACAGGAGTAAGTCATCCCTTCCTGAGAAAAAGAGGCCCGGATGATATAGCGAGCCAGGTTTTCCATGGAAAAGATGGAAAAATGGGTAGGCAGAGAATGGGGAGGGCTGGGATTAGGATGAATGAGTTTTCAGAGTTTCACATAAAGAGGCAATTAGGGCCTGTAAATAAAGAAAAACTGCCTGAGATTTTCAATGTCGGTCGTTTTCATATTGTCGTGATCGCCGCCCTCGGTATGTTTACTTTTGGATGGCTTTTTACCGGTCGATACCTATGGCTCCTGACGGGGATATGTGCCCTGGACTGGTTCATCGTCAACCTGATCAATCGGGCGACGGATATCAAGGAGGACGTGGCCAGTGATATCAGAGGAACAAAACTGATTGAACGATACAAATTAACGGTGGTTGGGTTTGGGATTTTTCTCCTGATCACCTCGCTCATCGCCTATCATTTCGTGAATCCTGCGGTTACAGGCCTGCGGATAGCCGGCCATCTTCTGGGCATCTTCTATAACTGGCCCCTGCTTCCAGGAAGGCGTCGTTTGAAAGAGCTCTATTTTTTCAAGAATGCCTCCTCGGGAGCGGGGTTTATGATTACCGTCTTCGGCTATCCCCTTGCCACCCAGCATTGGGTCGAGATCCCTTATGGCTTTCCCACGGGTATTACATGGGGGACGGTAATTTTTTCGGCTATCTTTTTTTTCCTCTTCATTCAAAGCTATGAGATCATTTATGACCTGAGAGATATAAGGGGAGATACATCAGCAGGCATCCATACCTACCCCGTCGCACACGGGGAGCGGGTTGCCGTCCATATCGTGGACGGCTTAATTTTTTCCTCTATGGCGGTCCTTATGGTGGGCTACCTCTTGAGTGAAGTGCCTTGGCGCATCGTGATCATGGCCGCTGCTCCCCTCGTTCAGCTTTTTATCTACAAAAGGGGTCTGAAGCGAGGTATCTCTTCAAAGGACTGTATCCTGCTCACCTGGGTGGGGGCCATCATGCTTACGATCTATCATCTGTGGGTTGTGGCAGGGCTGCCTGGCTCGGAGGGTTAGAGCTGTTGATATTTGAATCGATCGCACTTCTTATTGTCGCCGTCTATGTCCTGTTCCGCATAAGAGAACATCCTCAACCCGGGAACTTGATGGCCAGGCTCGCATTGATTGCCTTGGCAGGTTGGGTCAATGAAGAGAGTTGCATCCTCCTCTACCGTTTCTACAACTACAGTCCCGAGTGGACTATCTCTATTGCCCATGTGCCCTTGCTGGTCATTTTGATATGGCCTCTGGTGATCCACTCAGCATGGAACTTGGCCCACCAGTGGCAGGTGAGGGAAGGATGGGCCATCTCCTTGGCCACGGGGGCTATCGTGCTGACCGATGCCTCTCTCATGGAACCGGTGGCTGTTCAAGCGGGTCTGTGGTCCTGGAGTAAGCCGGGGATTTTTTATGTCCCTCCCATCGGTCTTTTGGGTTGGGCATGTTTCGCCGCCCTCTCGGTGTTCTTTATGGAAAAGGACGGATGGACGACCCCAGTTAAGGGGAAAGATGCCCTGTCGATCCTAAACATTGTATTGGGGACCCATTTCTTTTTGTTGATAAGTTGGTGGGGGGGATTGAGATGGATCTCCGTTTCGGTGGGTTCCGCTCAGGTGGCGATCACGGCATGGCTCATCTCTCTCCTGTTGGTCTATCTCATCATCAAGAAAAGGACCAGGCTGCTTCTGGATAAAAAAGCACTCCTTTTGCGCCTGCCTGCCGCGGTATTGTGTTTTCTCTTGCTAGCTTATACGGCGGAATGGGACGAAAGGCTTTTGATCTATGCGATCGCTTTTGTTCCTCCCTACCTAACCCTGATGGTCCAACCCTATCTCATGGACAGAAAAAGGCCGCCTACCTTCTCACGCCTCAATGTGCCTTTATTGTAGACACCATTGCAATTAAAAAGACTTGATCTTACAGGCATGAGAAGCTCGCGTCGAACAGCAGCCATCCCAACATATCACATTTTCTGTAGGCGGTTAGGTCTTCATCGCATGGGACATAGTTCCATCCAAATGACGGTTGACATTTATGGCCATTTGATCCCGAACAGCAATCGAAAAGCGGTCGATAAACTCGATTCTCCGCAACCTATCCGCAACCACTCCAAAATAAAAGCGGGCAAGTCTTGATAACTTGCCCGCTTCTCATACACTGGTGCCGAAGAGGGGATACCAAAAATAATGATAACTTATTGATATTATTAATAGTAAAAAATTAATGTATGCGTCTATTTTTCGTCAATCCGCACCCTCACTGCACCCGTTTGCATTGGTTTGCAAAGTGAAAATCAGGGGGACTTTCGGGGGATGGGGTTTGGCTCCATCCCCCATACTGGTTAAGCAGTTAAGTAAACTTTAGTTAAGTTTAAAAGAGGTTTAGAAAATGCCTTTAGGAAAAATCGATAAAGTCAAACTATCTCAAATGCTTCGGTCAGGTAAATCTCAGCGTGAGTGTGCTAAAGTTTTTGGAGTCACGGAGGGGGCAATCAGCCAGGCCAAGAAAGA
>JBEKPQ010000076.1:0-19396 GCA_049520575.1 Thermodesulfobacteriota bacterium
CTCCGTCAAGCATGCCATCTTGTGTTTCCAATCATCCATTTTTTTATCCTCCTTGTATTTTATTTGATAAGAATTTCCTTTTTAATGGGAAGAGTATAAAACAAGGAAAAGACAGGATCAAGAAGAAAAACAGGGCAGAAGACAAGGGACAAAGGGGGACCTTGAAGTAAATGGGACTATGCAAGGACGGACCCTAAATATAGCTTCATAACGATTACCAATACTAAGTTTAATTGGATTTTTGCTGTATAAATTTCTGTTGAGATCAACCGAAGGTTGGATCTCTCCTTGAACCTTAGTTACATGTTCTATCTTGAGGTTGATAATCTCTATTTTGTGGAGCCCAGCCAGGTAGACCAGCCGGGCGGCATTTGCTAGTATAAAATCATCTCCTTCAATCTGATTGATGATATCTAAAATTTCATTCGGTTGAAATTGTGATAAATCCCTTTTAATTTTATCAAGGCTAGCAGTAAAGTTGGTAACATCCTCATATTCATGTCCCATATTATATCCTCCTATCTTAAAAATAGGCAGCGTGATATCCCCGGTCAAAAAGCCTGCCATTTACTCCGGATAAAAAGTAGCGTAAGTACACCGTCGTAAAAGCCTACCAGGGGGTTATTATCAACTCCCGGACCTCCTGGTCTGTTGTGGCCCTAACTGTTTCCAACCTTTTTTGGGTGAAAAGGGAAGGTCTTCGACTCTACGTCTGTGGTCACGGCCATTGCTGACTTATACCTTACCCTAGGGTGCCGGGAGCTATAAATTGGTTTTGATTTTCTCTTTATGGGCTATGTTATGTTTCCACCTGTAACATTTCGGACTGTCAAGGATGAACCTATAAATTTTGGAGGTTTATCTATGGACGAATTTTTAACCGTAAAGGAATTAGGCTTGAGAATCAAAATGGCCAAACAAACCATCTACAATCTTATCAACAAAAAAATTTTTATTCAAGGAAAGCATTACCTAAAGCCAACTCCCATGAAAATCCTTTTTAAATGGAGTGAAGTCCTAGCCTGGAAGGAAGAGTCCACCCTTCAGGTTGTTCAAGAACCCAAAACGACTGAACCAGTGGTTATAAAACCCGAGGACGGAATAGGGGAGAGCATCAGCCAAGTCCAGTCAGATCAATTAAATCCTATAAAAGCCCCTATCAGCAAAATTCATATCTAATTCCATTCGTTTCCCTTCTACTTTTTTACATCATATAGTATAATAAAAATCGGTGAAAAAAGCGGAGGGGAGGTGTTGTCAATGAAAGGATCACCATAACTTATGAAAAATACAAGCTTAAAAGTAGTTCTGGCTCGTGATGCCAAACAGGTCGGTAAAAATTATCGAAAGCAAGGGATCAATCATAATCGAACAGAGTCGGTCAGGAAAATAAATGGCCAGGTTTATGTCGACTTTAAGTATTTCAATGAACGGGTCAGGGAGACCTCGGGGTTGGCTTGGACTGACCAAAATGCCAAACAGGTCCGATCCCAGCTGGATAAAATTCTTATGGCCATAAAAACAGGGACCTTCAGATTTTCTGAGGTATTTCCTGAGAGCAGGCACAAGGATTTTTTCTTGAACAAGGAAAGTGAAGCCTATGGTCAGAATCAAAATCCAAATGAGATCTACTGTAAAGACTACTTTGAAGATTGGTTCGGGCTTTTAAAAAGTTCAGGTCGGGTAACCGAGAGGATTCTATTGGGCTACAAAAGCATGATAGACCTTTACTGGCCCCTTTTTTCAAGGAAATGAATTTCAGCCAAATCAATCCTGGAACCCTTGAACGATTCATTTCCTGGGCCACGGAGCAAACCTGCAGCAAGAAGGTAATCAGCAACAAAACGATTAACTGCTACCTTGGGCTTTTGAAAACAATTTCAAAAGGTGCTGCCTTAGAATACGGGTGGGGGATCGTTTTTAACCCATTTTTTGGATTCAAAAAACTTCTCGAAGAAGATCCTTATGAGGGGATTGTCCCTTTTCCCTTAAATGAACAATGGTTGCTTATCCAAGCTCTTCCTGATCATTGGAAGCCATATTTCCAATTTGCCTTTGCCACTGGGTTAAGACAGGGAGAAGAGATTGGGATCAAACCTGAGGATATTGACTGGGATAAAAGTCTAATCCATATTCGACGTGCCATTACCCGAGATTTATTAGGAAAGCCCATGGAAGGGAGAACCAAAAACAGGTACAGCCGAAGGACCATTAAGTTAATCCCGATTATGCTTGAGCCTTTACTCGCACAGAAGCTCATCTATGAAAAGTTTGGGAGGGATTATTTTTTCTGCACCCCTAGTGGTGACCGAATAGATCCATTACACTTGAGTAAAAGGGTATGGCTTCCTGCATTAAAAAAAGCTGGTATAAAAATTAGGGAGATGAAACAGATTCGGCATACCTTTGCTACAATGGCATTAAGTTCTGGAGAGAATCCTCTGCGGATTGCTAAGGTCCTCGGGCACAGAAATACAGAGATGCTCATAAAAGTTTACAGCAAGTATATTGAAAATGCCAATGGGACCGCTGATGGAGAAAACTTCAGCCTAATGTATAAGGAACTTAAAGTAGCTTAAGGTAAGAACTGGGAATAGAAATTTATGACAAAATTATGGCAAAAGCAGCACTTAAAAAACGAAAAGTCATCTGATTATCAGATAACCTTATTGGTAACTAATTGATTTTCTTTTGGTGCGCCCAGCCCGACTCAAGGGGCGGCCTGCGGATTAGAGGAAAGAAGTATAGCACCCTGACTGTAATAATTTAGAATCAGAGCCGGATAGACCAACAGCAGCCAGGAGACCCGAATGGCTTTGGGACTGAAGTGGCCCATATCAGCATACAGGACCTCACCGCCGGTAATACAAAGGACCACCGATCCCAGGACTATAAAGCCATCCCAGTGGTTAACCATAAAGAAGTCGACTGCAAACCAGGGAATTTAAGGCCTTAAGGACTACAGGGGCCTGCACAACCGAAACCAGTCCCAGCAAAGCGATGATGCCGAACCACAGGACCATGATTGGTCCAAAAAGCCGGCCTATACTATGGGTGCCATGTTTTTGTAAGAAAAAAAGCCCGAATAAAATGAGGCAGGTAAAGGGGACAACGACGGGTTTGGCCGCTGCCGTAGCCATCTCCAATCCCTCAATGGCCGAAAGGACCGAGATAGCCGGGGTGATAATTCCGTCCCCATAAAGGAGGGTTGCCCCAAACACAGCCGCAAGGATAACCAAAGTTCGTCTTCGATGGGACATTCGGCTCCTGGCCCCCAGCAGCAAGGCCAATAAGGCAAAGATTCCCCCTTCCCCGCGATTATCGGCCTTCATAATAAAGCCCACATATTTTACGGTGATTACTACGGTTAAGGACCAGAAAACCAAGGAGAGGACACCCAGGATATTCGTTGGATTGAGAGCTATAGCGTGCTGACCATGAAAGCATTCCCGGACCGAATATAATGGGCTGGTCCCTATATCCCCATACACTACTCCCAGGGCACCCAGGGATAAAGCCAGAAGCCCGGCGCGCGATTTAAGATCAGGATGATTTTGATTCATTGGAGTCGTAGCCATGAGGTGACAGAAAGATAAACGCTATACACTACCAAGTCAAATGGAATCTTGCATCAGCCTATCATACCTAAATTACAATTTATTCTTTTTCAACCCCAATGGGATCACAGTTTGGAAAAGGAATAATAAAAATGGGTATTCGCTCTAACAAGTCGTCGAAGTTGAAAGTTTTATGTCTTTGATACGTAATTCCAGCCTAGGAGTGGAGCCGTATTCCGAAATAAAAGGGACATAGGCCAGGTCGACAAGGTCATTGGTTTGCAGCCTTGTTTTGCCCAGGCCGAAACCGATGCCGTCCATCAAGGTCCTTTTTTGTTTCAGTTTCAGGCGAAGGTGGCCATTGCCGACCTGACGGTTTGCTTTAACCCGGACCTGGCGGGTGATCAGAAGGGGTTCCGGATTTTTTGATCCAAAAGGGGCCAGTCGAAGCAGATAGGGGGCGATTTCCTTTGTCAAGCCAGGAAAGTCGATCTCTCCTTCGATGTTGAGAGATGGGATGAAAGACCTTTCGTCAACCGATTCTTGAACCAGGTTTTCCATGGCTTGTTCAAAGGCGGGAAGGTCCTTTACCATTAAGGACGCCCCGGCGGCGGCCGCATGCCCTCCAAACCCCAAGAGATATTCCTCCAAGGTTTCAAGTCCGTTAAATAGGTGGAACCCTTCGATGCTGCGCCCAGAGCCGTGAGCTTTTTCTCCTTCGATAGTAAACAAAAAGACCGGCCTGGATAATCGCTCAACCAATTTGGAAGCCACCAATCCCAGGATACCCCGATGCCAGGTTTCCGACCATAGAACCAGACTTTTTCTTTGATGGATATCCTGTCGGGTCTGTAACAATTCATCAATTTCTTTGATCATCATCTGTTCCATGTCTTGGCGACGGCTGTTTTCCTGGTTCATTAACCGGGCTAGGTCCCGAGCCTCCTGCATATTATCTGTTGTCAGTAAAGAAACGCCTCCCCTGGCTTCCTGCATCCGCCCCAAGGCGTTAAGACGGGGAGCCAGTCGAAAGGCAACATCGACAGAAGAAACCGATCCCTCGGGTTGAATCCCACATACTTCTTTCAAGACCGCCAGACCGAGATGGGGAGACTGGGTCATCACTTTCAGTCCTTCCCTAACCAGGATGCGGTTAACGCCCAGGAGTGGGACCACATCAGCCACAGTTCCAATGGCGACCAGGTCCAGATAAGCCCTAAGATTGGGTTTTCCTTCCGGGAAAAATCCCTGGAGGTCCAGGGCCTGACGCAGGGCAATAATCAGATAAAAGGCCACTCCGACCCCGGCCAGATCTTTGAAAGGAAAGACACAGCTCTCCTGTTTGGGATTGAGGACTGCTAATGCCGGTGGGACCCCTTTTTTTGCAATCTGATGATGATCGGTGACAATGACCTCCAATCCGAGGCTTAGGGCAAATTCAAGCTCCTGATGATTGGATATGCCGCAATCCACGGTAATGATCAAGGAAACCCCTTGTTCTTTTAGAAGGTTTATCCCGCAGATCGAAAGACCGTATCCTTCTCGGATGCGGTGGGGGATATAAAAAAGAATATCAGGGAAGAAAGGTTTTAAAAAATGGATCAACAGGGCCGTGGCTGTTATGCCATCGGCATCGTAATCCCCAAAAACGGCTATGCGTTCTCGATGCTGGATGGCTTTTAAGAGCCGGTTAACAGCCTTATCCATATCTTTCATCAGATCAGGAGGCGGCAACCGTAGTAAATCTGGAGATAAAAAATCCTGGGCCTGATCAGCCAGAGATAAACCCCGGTTAATTAAGAGCTGAGCCATCAGGGGAGGGAGATTAAGTGTCTTGGCCAATGGTTCGGCCCGAAGGGGATCAAAAGGTATAACGTTCCATTCCATGGGTTTTACCTTACCCCAGCCGAGAAGAAGGTTCAATGGCCAATTGTTTTTCCATTGTCAAGCTCTTTTTAATACAGTATAATTTTTTTGTCAGGCTAATCAAAGACAGTCAGGTACAAAGTTCCAATTCGTCTCTGGCCACCTGGATGTACTTCCAAGTTGGTCTCATTCCTCTGATTGTTTTTGAGCAACCTGGATTAATAATTCCTCCTGGTGTTGTTATCTTTTGGAGAGATATGAGTTCAAACCTAACTCCGTTACTAAAAAAAATACCTTCGATCACCCTGCTTCTGGAACAGCCGGAGTTTGGAAAGCTGCTGGCCTTGCATTCCCGCAAGTACCTGGTGAATGTGATTCGTGAGTCAGTGGCCGAAAAAAGAAAAGAGATCCTGGCCGGCCATGAACCAGAATTGGACCTTCCGACTATTTGGAGCGAAATCGAGATGAAAATAACGACCAAGGACGCCTATCACCTTTCCCGGGTGGTCAATGGGACCGGGGTAATTATTCATACCAATCTGGGTCGATCTTTGCTGGCCGCTCAGGCTCTGGAACAGATTCAAACGACAGCAACATATTATTCCAATTTGGAATTCGACCTTGAATCAGGTCAACGGGGCAGCCGTTACAGTCATGTAGAAAATCTCCTGATTGAACTCACCGGGGCTGAAGCTGCTTTGGTGGTTAATAATAATGCTGCAGCCGTTTTATTGGCCTTGGACACCCTGGCCAAAGGGAAAGAGGTTATTGTTTCCAGGGGTCAACTGGTAGAGATCGGAGGGTCTTTCCGGATTCCGGAGGTCATGGCCCGAAGTGGGGCCATCTTGCGGGAGGTAGGAACCACCAACAAGACCCATCTACGGGATTATGAAATGGCCTTGAAGGAGAATACGGCTCTGTTGCTCAAGGTCCATACCAGCAATTACCGGATCGTGGGTTTTACGGTTGAGGTTCCTCTTGAAGACTTGGTGGTTTTGGGAAAGGCCCATGATTTGCCGGTCATGGAAGATTTGGGGAGTGGGAGTTTTATTGATGTCTCCATGTTCGGGCTGGAAAAAGAACCGACGGTTGGTGAGGCAGTCAAGGCCGGTGCAGATCTGGTTACCTTCAGTGGAGACAAGCTCTTGGGAGGGCCGCAGGCCGGGATCATTGTGGGCCGGAAAAAATATATTCAGGCCTTGCAGAGCAATCCATTGCATCGTGCCTTGCGGATCGACAAATTGACCCTGGCCGCTTTGGAAGCTACGTTGAAACTATACCGAAACGAAGAGCAGGCCTTAAGGGACATTCCCACGCTGTCCCAAATGAGAATCCCTTTGCCTGAACTTCAGTCGCGCGCTAAAAGTCTCTATCGTTCTCTCAAAAAAAACCCGGTTTCAGGACTGACTATTGAAATTATTCCCACCTTCTCCCAAGTCGGCGGTGGGGCACTCCCCTTATCGCATCTAAATTCCTATGCCCTGGTCCTGTCTTCCGAAAGGGAGTCTGTTGCCGACTTGGAAAAAAAATTCCGATCCTTTTTCCCGCCTATCATCGGACGGATCGAGAAAGAACGTTTCCTTTTGGACGTACGCACCTTGCGGAAAGAGGATTTTCCGCATATAACCCGATGTCTGAAGGTCTGGGCGGATTTATAAATTTTCCTTTAAAATTTTGGCCTTCCCACCGACTATTCTTGGCTGTTAACGCTTTGGCCTTCTGTGTCTTAAAACCTTACTCTCACCCTATACTTAAGCTTGCTTTCCTGGTCTTTGGGGACCGGTATGTCAAAGGCAATAGTCGCGGCATCCAGCTTGGTATAAGGATGGGAATTTTCCAAGACCTTCCAGTCTCCGGGCAGAGGCTCAATCACCCGGATGACCACGTCTTCTTTCTTATGGTTCCGAAGGGAAATTTCATAAGCTGACTCATAGGTGTCGGAGGCGATTTTTTCCCATTGTATCTGCTTTCTTTCGGCCTTGAGATCAAAGGCCTCCCCCAGCTTGAGCCTGATCTTTTCGTCTTTGGGTGTATGGTCTATGGAATCTTCTCCGATGAGCTGCAGACTTCCGTCTGCATCCCGTTTATAGGCCCTGACCGTCCCTTTGGGCAAGGGCATCCCCAGATGGTTCTCCTTGGAATTGGTCAGTTGGACAAAGACGTCGACCTTCTGGTTGGAAATAATTTCTCCCTGCTTGCTTCGGTAATAATATTGTAAACCCCGACAGATGAATTCTTTGTTAACCGGAATCCGGTCGACATTCAAAAGACTGATCTGCTTGGTCTGGTTTTCTTTGAGGGTTGTCTTTCTCTCCAGGGTATAGATATGATATTCAAATAATGAATCTTCTTTAAACTGGGGAGCCGCTGCCTCCTTGGAAGCGACCATAGGCTTCCTGGCTCTTGCAACATCCTCCTGGACCCGGTGGATATCTCCGGCCACCAATTTAAGCCCGGCATTTCGATAGGCGGCACCGCTTTTGTTGTCGATAGTCACCCACCCCGAAAGACCGGCCTGGGTATCTTGGGCATTGAGAACCAGGACATAATCCGATTTCCAGTTGATGCCGTTGGTTAAATAGAGGGCTTCAATCTTTTGGGGATGGGTCTGGGTATTATTTAACAGCCAAATCAGGGTGGGTTTGGAAATGAGATCCTTGGGAATTTCCGGGAAAAGGATCCGGCCCGGGTGATTGAAAGTGATATCCTGCCCGATTTGAAAGACCGGCTGATTTTCGTTGTTGGCCAGCAAGGTGGCTGAAACCATCTCCTCCCTCTCGGTATAGGGATTCTTGGTGAAGAGTTTGACCTCCTTGCCCACATACTTGTCCAACAGTTTGCTGGGGCTTAATAGGTCATATTCATAATTTTGTTCCAGGACCGAAAAAGGATTGGCCTCCAGGATGGATTTTATACTGACACTAGTGGGAATAATTTGAGAGGCCACATCCATAAACTTGAGTTCCTGAATGCCAGCCGCCAATTTTACCTGTCTTTGGTCCTTAACTAGTCCCAGATTGCTGTTGTACACCGTTATTTCCAGGGATGTCTGATCTTCCTGAGTTGTGGTCTGCCTCTCTATGGCCATCAGAGGAACTGCCGCAATAAAGAATATCAGGGATGTTAAAAAAATTCTGAAGGTTTCTTTCATAATTCCCTCCTGTTATATGGATGATAAATCTTTTTTGTTAACTTATCTAAAAATTTTCTCATTTTCTTTCTTCCATTGGGGGGAAACCAAACATAAAAAAGTTAAATCCAAATAACCGGTATTTTGGATAAATTGTTTCGAATTAGGCGGGACATAAACGACCTGACCAGGATGAACTGGAACCGACTCCTGTTCAATATGCACAACCCCTTCTCCCTTCAGGATATAAAAGATCTCGGACGAGGTTGATAATTTATGAACCAGGGTGCTTTGTCCGGGCTTGACTATGGCGTAGGCTAGGCTAAAGCCCATTTTTAGCGGTATCTCCTCGCGATCGGGATGCAGCAATTCACAGAGAAGGCTTTGGTCGCTGGCCTGAAAGAAAGCACCATCCTTTAAGTCTTTGAGAAAGATCAAGGGTCACCTTTTCCTTTGAGCAGTTGATTCCTTAACAAGTTCTTATACCCTTATTCAAAATTTCTAATTTTGCAAGGGGAAATGCTTAAGAAATATTAGCCTTGCCGAATTATTAATGACATCCGTGATAATTGGCAGGATTATTGAACGGTCTGTCACATCCCTACTGATCCGGCCCTCTACAGGGATAACAAAAGATTGTGATCCTTTTTGGGATTTACAGCTTGTAAAAAAAATTGGCCTATGTTATAAAACCAACTTTCGTTCTTAGAAACGAAGTAGCAAAACTTTGATCTGCGAAAAAACACCCGGTTTTTCACCTAAATCAGAAGGTTAAGGAGACCCCGGGAAAATATTTTTTGGGGCCTCTGCCTGACCTACTCCTGCATTTTGGAAAAAATTTGCAGATTTATTTTTTAATTTTTCCCATACAGGATCAATCTTGGGGCAAAACCAGTAACATTTTGATATCACTAAAAATAGTTGCACAATCGGGTAATTATCGGATGTTAGATAATTTTGCGGTCCAACCGTTTATCGCCTGGTTAAGGGAGGAGGGATCATTAAAGACAAAAAGAGACCCAAGTCATTTATCTTTTTTTAAGGTTGCAAGAAAAATTTTTTTAATATAAGAAAATAAGTTTATCAAAAGCTAAAATATCAATCAGGAGGTTGAATATGGCAGAAATAAAATCAATGATGGAGGAAACAAGGCAGTTTCCCCCTTCAAAAGAGTTTGTTGCTCAGGCTTACATCAAGAGTAGAGCAGAGTATGAAAAGATGTGGAAAGAATCCATTGAGAACCCTGAAAAATTCTGGGGTGGTGTGGCCTCCGAGCTGCATTGGTTTAAGAAATGGGACAAGGTGAATGTAGAAGATTTCAAGAATGCCAAACTTGAGTGGTTTGTCGGCGGCAAGACCAATATTACCTATAACTGCCTCGATTACCAGGTTGAAAAAGGCAAGGGTGATAAGGTAGCGATCATATTCCAGGGCGAGCCGGAAGACGATGTTAAGAAATTTACCTATAAAGAGCTGTTAAAGGAAGTCTCAAAGTTTTCCAATGTCCTGAAGAAAAAAGGGGTAAAGAAAGGCGACCGGGTCGCTATTTATCTTCCCATGATTTCCGAGCTTGCCATCGCCATGATGGCCTGTGCCCGAATCGGGGCAATCCATACCATCGTATTCGGAGGTTTCTCGGCCGAGGCGTTAAGAGACCGGATCATTGATGCCGGAGCCAAGGTACTGATTACAGCTAATGGGTATTGGAGGTCCAGCAAACAGGTCAGCTCCAAGGCCAATGCCGATCTCGCAGTCGGTTATTGCGAAAAGCAAGGACATAAGGTTGAGACGGTTGTTGTTGTGAAAAGACTTGATAAATTTGACGTCCCCATGATTGCTGGAAGAGATTTCTGGTGGGGAGATGAAATGAAGACTGCAAGTGATACCTGTCCGGCAGAACCGATGGATGCCGAAGATCCGCTGTTCATTCTCTATACCTCGGGTTCGACCGGAAAACCCAAAGGTGTTCTCCATACCATCGGTGGTTATATGGTTTATTGCTACATTTCTTTCAAGTATATTTTTGACTATAAGGATAAGGACATCTTCTGGTGTACGGCCGATATCGGCTGGGTAACCGGACATTCTTATATCGTTTATGGCCCACTGTGCAACGGAGCCACCTCGATCATTTTCGAGGGTGTCCCTACCTTTCCTCAGCCTGACCGATTCTGGCAGATTGTTGATAAGTTTAAGGTCAGTATTTTCTACACCGCTCCAACAGCTATCCGGGCGATCATGAGAGAAGGGGATAAATGGCCGCAAGGAAGAGACCTTTCGTCTCTGAGACTTCTGGGCACGGTCGGTGAACCGATAAATCCCGAAGCCTGGATGTGGTACCATAAGCTCATCGGCAAAGAAAAATGCCCCATTGTGGACACCTGGTGGCAGACCGAGACAGGTGGAATCCTGATTACCCCGCTGCCCGGGGCCTGGCCGACGAAACCTGGATCGGCAACCCTGCCCTTCTTCGGAGTAGATCCGGTTATCTTGAAGGGAAAGGCTTCAGCAGATGAGCCGGCACAGGAAGCAGGCGTCAATGAAGGCGGAGAGCTGTGCATCAGAAGGTCCTGGCCGGGCCTGATGAGAACCGTCTATAAAGAGCCCGAGAGATTTTACAATACCTATTTTATCCAGCAGCCCGGTTTTTACTTCTCCGGTGATGGTGCCCGAAAGGATGAAGACGGCTACTTCTGGTTAATGGGCCGTATCGATGACGTGGTGAACGTTTCCGGTCACAGGATCGGGACCGCCGAGGTTGAAAGCGCCCTTGTTTCCTATCCCCAGGTCGCCGAAGCCGCCGTGGTCGGGTTCCCCCATGAAATCAAAGGGGAAGACCTTTATGCCTACGTAATACTCAAAGTGGGTTTTGAGGGATCGGACCAGTTAAGAAAAGATCTGGTAGCCCATGTCCGAAAGGAAATCGGTCCTATCGCCTCCCCGGGGAAGATTCAATTTGTTCCCGGTCTTCCCAAGACGAGATCCGGTAAAATCATGAGAAGGATCTTAAGGAAGGTGGCCTCCGGTGAACTCGATCAGCTTGGCGATATCTCAACCCTGGCTGATCCGTCGGTCGTTGAGGATATTGTGAAAAACCGGTTGTAAAAGAGATTTGGTTCCTTCGCCTGATATTTTGTAAAACATCAGGTAAAAAATTTAAGGAAAATAATCCATATTGACGAAGACAAGTCCCTGTGCGGTCTCGACTGATTAGGAGACCAAACAGGGACTTTTATTATCTGTCCTGACCAGTAGTTGAGTTGACGGACAGTATCAAGATAACTCTTTTTGCGACTTACACCTACAAATGTTTTAAGAAGATAGACCAGAAAGTTAACGATTACCGTTTGAAATGTGCATAAAAAAGTCATTGTCTCTACGGACCCTGACCTAAAATTTTCGAATAATAAAAATAGAAATTTATTTTTAAGACTTTCTCGATTTTGAAAGGACATTTAGTCCAGGCCCACGAACGAGCGTGGTGGCTGGTAGTCCTTAGCTCGGTAGATGATCAAGGACTCTTCCGGGAGATAGGACATCCGTTCTTGAGAGAAAGACGCCTGGACGATATGGCGGGAAATCTGTTTAACCGCATTATCCTTTTCCTCATCATCGGCATTGTCTATTTCCTCTCTTACCTCAAACTGAGCAAGGCGGGGGTTGTCTTCAAATATCTGGGGAAAACAGGAACAACAGTTGCCATAAGGATCATGGGCCTTATGCTGCTTTCCTTAGCCGTACAGTTCATAATCGGGAGTGTTAACGACGCATTTCCTCGCTTTGCCGGATAGGAGAACGGAAAAATATCAAAACGATCTGATTAGAAAAAGTTCAACTTAAAATAAGAGGAATATATGAATTTGGGGGCTAATATTTAATTGACATACAAGACGAACAATTTTATATTTCAGCCAGCAATAAGCAAAATTTTATCGTAATAATTTTTAACAACGAATGCTAAGAGGTATTATATTGATCTGCATAAAATCCAACTAGAAAATTAAGAATACTATTGATAGCGTTTATATGAGGAGGCCACATGGAGCGTAATAATGCAGCTCTTCAAACGCAGGTATTGAGTCCGGAACAGCTTGAGGCCATTAGGGGGTTTAATACTTGTACCATCGCAGACGCCATCGAATGCTTCGGTGTCCGGCTGAGCAACGAGGGGTTTACCCGCCCCGGGCTCTACCCTGTGACTGGCCCGGACGAGCGGATACTTGGCTACGCCTATACTTTCCGGGTTAAATCGTCCGACCCGCCGGTGACTGGGGGGCGCTTTGCCGAACGCACCGACTGGTGGAGCGCGATCGAACGTCTGCCGCGTCCAAGGATTGCGGTGTTCGAAAAACTGCACGAAGACGATAGAGAAGGGGCCTGTATCGGGGAGGTTCACGGGGCAATCCTCAAAGCCTTCGGCTGTGACGGAGTGATCACCAATTCTTCAGTTCGCGACGTTTCCGGTCTCAGGAAGCTGCGGCTCGCGGTATTCGCGAAGTCTGTCATGGTATCGCAATCCTTCATGCACATCCTCGACTTTGGCACGCCGGTCGAGATATTCGGGCTTACGGTACGTCCGGGGGACCTCCTCTATGCGGACTGTCACGGGGTGCTTGACATTCCAATCGGGATCGCGGCGAAACTCCCAGAGGTTGCGGGACATATTAGACGAAAAGATCGATCTATCATCGAGCTCTGTCAGGCTCCCGATTTTTCTTCCCAAAAGCTGCTCAAGGTACTTCGGGAAAACGAACAGTGCAGTTGAAAATCAGCCTGGGTGCCATGACCATCTCTGCCTACTTCACAACAAAATTAACTTGCCCAAAGCAATTCTGACGGTATGAGCTTATCATTCATGGGAAACAGCACTAAACGAGAATTATGATACGTTAACATTACAACATGTTTATGAATTCAAGGAATTGCGTGAACACAAACAGAGTTACTGTCAATTGGCATCTGTTTATTCATTTAAACCATCAACATCATGATTTTTTAATGGGGAAGTTTTTATTAGGGTGCGTAAAATTCCGGTTCTTGTGGTGACACCCCATTTATTTTATTAAGCTATGGCTGTATTTTTTTGTTCTACGTTTAAAGCTGTCTACCGGAAGGTCCTTTGCTGACTCCTGTGCTTCGATCGAGAAACCTTGCAGTTCCTTCAGTCCCGACTCCGGGACACAATTCTTGCCCCCCGAGGTAAATTCAACCTCTTTAACAGCACACCTGCCGAATATTCAGATAAGGCCCTTGATGGATATGGACTTTGCAATCTCATGCCCGCTTATCCGGTCTCGTCTGCTCAATATTCGGTTTCTTTTTGTCAGCTCACGGCTTTTTCCCACGCCAACTTCAAACCCCGACTCGTGACAACGCCTTTGTACTCCGCTAGCACTTCATCTCCATCAGGTTGTGCAGAGGACTTGTACCCTAAGCTGTTAAACATGCTCGGCACACATGAACTGGAAAAGACGCAGAACTTGCGCCCTTTCCGAAAAAGTACGCTCACAATAAGGGTAAGTTATTTCAGCGTGCCGATCTGGAAATCGACGTTGAGGCGATATGCCTGCCAATCGTATTTTGCGCTTGCCGCAGCGATCTGTGCCGACGTCAAGTTCAGTTGGGCCTGGCTCAGTTCAACGATGGAGCTGAGGCCGAAGGTGTAACGGCTTTGGGCAAGGTCGAGCGAAGACTGCGCCTGGCTGAGCATCTGTTCGGTAAGGGGCAACCGGTCATAGGCTGTTTTTCCATTCAGGTAGGCAATGCGGACGTCATGACCGACCTGGAGCTCCAGATCGTTGACCCGCTTCATGGCAGCCTGTGACTGAAGTCTTGCCTTGGTTTCACGGGCCTTGAAGAGCCCGCCGTTGAAAATCGGGATGTTGATGTTTACACCGATGGCGCCATAGTGGTCCGCCACCTCTGATGCGCCGACCGGCACGAGTCCGACCGATCCCATGATTCCGATGTTCGGGTAGTGGAGCGCGTGCTCGGCGCTGGCGAATTTTTCGGCCGCACTCTGCTCCAGGCAGAGCCCCTTCAGATCGGGGCGGTTCTGGAGCGCTTGCTGCACCAGTTCATCTGGCTGGTCGGGGAGCCGTGCCGGCATTGGCTCCTCGGCGAGATCGAAGGAGGTGCCACCAGGCAGTCCTAGCACGGTGGCAAGCTGGGACTGGACAGCTTTCAGGGCGTTTTCCGATTGAACTAAGAGCAGCTTGGCATCATCGAGATTAACGTTGGCGAAGCTGACGTCGAGCATCGATTTCAGGTTGCTATTGGCCAATGCGGTCACTTGGTCCGCTACCAACTGCCGTGTCTCGACAGTTTGCCGGGCAACCTGTAAAACGGCTTGCGCCCGGAGCACCCCAAAATAGGCCTGACCGGTCGTCAGGAGTATATCGGCACGGGTCTGTTCGGCCGTTTGGTTCTGGGCATCAGCACGAAGCTTTGCCATGTCGACCAGGTTTCCGGTCCGGCCGAAGTCGGTGACCATCTGGTTGAGCGTTACGCCAGCGGCGATGTGGTCGTAAACGATCGGATTGGTCAACCCCCCCGCTGCCAGACGGGTACCGTTTTCTGCGTCCACTCCGGTGGCACTGGCTAAGAGCGCGGGAAAATAAGCCGACCGGTATTCCGCCGGAATTTGGGAAGAGGCAGCAGCAACAAGCACTGCTGATGCCAGATGGGGATTGTTCTTCACTGCCAGCCTTTCCGCCTCCGCCAGCGTCAGATGCAGTTGCTCCTGGGCATGGATGGGGGTACTCACAAGAACGAGGAGGAAGGCCCCTATGGTAATAATTAAATGTTTGATCATAAACTCCTCCATTTTCTCAAAAGCGATCCGATTCCCAATCCTTTTCGCTCCTTTCCATACACCAACAGGTACACGGCAGGGACTAGGAATACCGTAAGCACGACCGATACAGCCAATCCCCCCAAAATCGCCCGCGCCAACGGGGCGTACGACTCGCTCCCTGCCCCCACCTTGAGCGCCATGGGGAGAAGCCCGATGATGGTCGCTAGGGAGGTCATCAACACCGGACGGAGCCTGACGCGGCAGGCAACCGTCACCGCCTCCTTAACGCCGACCCCCTCCTCCCGCTGATGGCGGGTGAATTCGACGATCAGGATGCTGTTCGATACCGCAATCCCTACCAGCATGACGACACCCATAAGCGACATAACGTTGAGCGTCGTCCCGGTCAGCAGAAGGGTGACGATCACCCCCATCAACCCCGGTGGTACGGCGACCAGGATGATGAAGGGGTCGATGAAAGACCGGAACTGGGCCACAAGGATCAGGTAGAGGAGAACTACCGCAAGGCAGAGGCCGGCAGCGAAGCTGCTGAACGAGGATCTCATCCCCTGCACGCTTCCACGCAAGGTGACGGTCAATCCTTCGGGCACTTTGGTCCTGGCGATAATGCCGTCGATGGTGTTGGCGATCTTGCCTAGGTCTTCGTGCTGCGGACGAACGTAGATGTCGATGGTCCGACGCAATTGGTAGTGGTCCACCTCAGTAGGAGAGTTGATACGGCGCAAGCTGCTGATCATGTCGAGCCGCGTCGGCGTGCTGCTCTTGGCGGCCTTGAGCGGTATCGCTGACAAATCCGCCAACGATTTGATCTGGTTTTCCGGATACTGGACCGTCAGCATGTAGTCGTTGCCGGTCTTAGGATCGATCCAAAAGCTCGGCGCGATCATACCGTTAGATGTGAGCGCGGTAATGACGTTGTCGACCACCTCCTGCTGGTTCAGGCCGAGCTCGCTGGCGCGGGTCCGGTCGATATCCATCCTGATCGCCGGATAGTCCAGATCCTGAGGTATGTATGCGTCTGCCACTCCACTTTTCGTGCGGATTTGGGCGGCGAGTTTCTGGGCCATGTCAAAGGCGGCCTGCATGTTGGAGCCCGCCACCTGTACATCGATCGGGGCTGGCATCCCCATGTTCAGTACGGCGTCCACCAAGCCGCCGGACTGGAAGTAGGTGGTCAGCTCCGGAAGCTCTACGGCAATCCGCCGTTTCACCTGGTCCATGTACTCGTAGCTACCTATCTTGTGTTCTCCCTTCAGGCTCACCTGGACAAACGCTGTGTGCATGGCGGAGTTTGGGGTATAGATGGCAGAAAAGTCGGGGGTCGAACCGATGTTGGAGACCACCATTCCTAGGTCTTCAGGGAGGACAACTTGGCGAACCAGGTTCTCCACCTTGGCGACCTCCTCCTCCGTCACGGAGAGGCGCGTGCCGGACGGGGCCTTGAGGTTGACGACAAATTGGCCAGCGTCGGTTCTCGGGAAGAAAGATACCCCCAAGAGCGGGAAGAGGGCCATGCTGAGTGCAAAGATCACGCCGAACCACGCCAACGTCGCGACCGGTCGCCGCAGCGTCACGCCGACAGCACGGTCATAGAGCTTGAGAAAAGATTCGAAGCGTTCGTTAAACCAGACGTTAAAGCGTTCGTTGAAGGTGACCCTCCCTTTCGGGTGGTCCACCGCGACGGGCGTCTCGGAAGCCGGCGTGCCGTGGTGGGCGGGGGCCTTGATGAAGCGGGCACAAAAGAGGGGCACGACGGTCATGGCAACAATGTATGAGGCAAAAAGAGAAAGAACGACGGTCAGAGCCAAGGCAGAGAAGAGGAACTTGCTTACCCCATAGAGGAAAGTGACCGGGAAGAATACTACCACAGTGGTAAGGGTAGCGGCCAGCACTGGAAGCGCCACTTCCCTTCCTCCCTTTTCGGCGGCTACCTCGGGGGACTCCCCGAGTTCAAGGTGGCGGTAAATGTTCTCCAGAACGACGACCGAGTTGTCGATCAGCCGGGAAAAGGCGAGTGCCAGACCTCCAAGCACCATGCTGTTGATGGAACTCCCCCCTAGCGAGAGTGCGATGAAGGCTGCTAGGGCAGAGAGAGGAATCGAGAAAAACACTGCCACCGTGGCCCGCATGCTACCGAGGAATACCAGTATCATCACAGAGGTGAGAAAGAGGCCAATTGCACCCTCATGCAAAAGCGTCTCGATTGCAGTCTTCACGAACACTGACTGGTCGAATACCACCCGGCTGATCAATTCCTTCGGCACATCGAACAGGCGCTTCACCGCATGTTTGATCCCGTCCACTACCGCAATGGTGTTGGTGTCCCCCCCCTGCTTCAGGACCGGGAGGTAGACCGACCGCTGGCCGTCAACCCGGACAATGTTGGTCTGGATCTGCTGAGCGTCCTTGGCAGTGCCAATGTCTGCCACGCGGACCGGCGATTGGCCAACCATTTTGATCGGCAGCTCATTAATCTGTTCGACTGTGTCCAGCTGGCTGTTGGTATATATATTGTAGTCGAGGGGGCCGATCTGCACATCGCCGGAGGGAAGGATCAGGTTTGATTCGTTGATGGCCCGCACTACGTCCATGATACTCATCTGGTGTGCTTCTAGCTTGTGGGGATCGGTGTAGACCATGATCTGGCGGTAGCGCCCGCCGAAAGGCTGGGGGACGCTGGCGCCCGGAACGCCTGCGATCTGGTTGCGCACCTGGAACTGTGCAAGGTCGCGCAGCTTGGTCTCATCCAGCCCCTCTCCCTTCAGGGTCACCAGGCAGACCGGCAGACTCGAAGCATCAAACTTAAGTACCACCGGCGGCAGTGTACCCGGCGGGAGCCGACGCAACTGCGCCATAGCCAGGTTAGAGATATTGGTGACCGCCGAATCTGGATTGGTACTTGTCTGGAAGTAGATCTTGATCACGCTCACCCCCGGTAGGGATCGAGATTCGATGTGATCGATGCCGCTTCCCAAGGTAAAGAAGCGCTCGAAGCGGCTGGTGATGTCGGTTTCAATCTGCTCGGGGGGCATCCCTGAGTAGAACGTAGCCACGACCACCACCGGAATGTTCATAGAGGGGAACATGTCGACCGGCATCCGGTTCAGGCTGGTGACCCCCACCACAAGAATGAAAAGGCTGACGACGATGATGAAATACGGATTGCGAATTGCAAACCGGGACATGGTTTAGTCCTCCTAGCGGCCGTCCGCAGAAGGCGTTCCGCCCAGATTCGTGACCTTGGGTTGCACTTCCTGGCCGGCCTGCAGACTGGAGCGCTCGCCGATCACGACAAGGTCACCTTCCTTCAGCCCGGAAAGTACTTCCACCTTGTTGGCAGTCTCAAGCCCGAGGGAGACAAGCCGGACCTCGATCCGGTTGCCGGTTGTCACTACCATTACTCGCCCACTCTTGCCATTTGCTCCTTCCTTGGGTTGCTGGGAGGCTTCGCCGCTGGTCAGATCGACTGCGGTCACCGGAATAGATAGAACCTTATCACGTCGGTTGAGGTTCAAACTCACTTCTGCGTACATCCCCGGAACCAACACCATCTTTGGATTCGGTACATCGATCTCGGTGTCCATGGTGCGTGTGCTGTTGGAAAGTTTACTGGCGAAACGGGCAACCTTGCCGAAAAACGCGCGGTTGAGGGTCGGGACGCGCACCTTGACCTGCTGACCAACATGAACGGTGGGAACAGCTGATTCGGGAACTGGAATAATGAGCCTAAGCATGCTGTTCTCGGAGAGACGCACCAGGGGCATAGCCTGGGTCTGGGAGGCGGTGCCGGCTTGAATCATAGAGCCGGTGTCCGCGTAACGTTTGGTCACAACGCCGTCGAAGGGAGCGGTCACCCGCGAGTAATCGAGCATCGTTTTGATCCTCCCCAGTGCGGCTCTCGCCGCTGCAACCTGGGCCTCCGCCACCAAGTCCCTGCTCCTGGCATCGTCGATCTCCTGCTGGGCCACCAATCCTGGTCTCTGGGCCGCGACCTGGGAAAGCCTTTTGAAGGAGAGATCTGCGATG
>JBEKPQ010000077.1:0-19354 GCA_049520575.1 Thermodesulfobacteriota bacterium
GGGTTGCCTGTTTTCCTCCCACTGACGGTCATCCCATCCTCGGCCGACAATCCATTCTCCGGGTGGATAGGCTGAAACAGCAGTCTGAATTTTTTCTCGGCATTGGGCAAGAGAGGAAAGATTCTTCAGGTTCGCCAGACTCAAGGTTTGACCGAAGGAACAAAAGTGGGCGTGCCCGTCTACAAGCCCGGGGACAATGAGCCTTCCGGACAAGTTCAGGATCTCCGTACGACCGGAACAAAGCCTTTTTATTTCCTGATCGCTTCCTACGGCCGCAATCCGGCCGTCTTTTGTTCCTACGGCCTCAGCCCAGGGGATTTTCGGATCTCCGGTGAAAATTTTCGAAGATATGATGGCAATATCCATAGTTTTCTTTATAATTAGCGAAGAATAAGGACTGCCGCTCCTCTTTCTTTGAAACTTGAATTATGAAGAGCCTTTTGATAAACTATCACTTGTTAGCAAATATTTATGCGGGTTGATTCATTCTTATTAATAACTCAATTCCATATCTAAAGATTCTTACATAGTAAAGGAAAAAATAATGAAAGGATACGAGAGGCTTTTTCCCCTGGATGCCACAGCCCTGGCCAAGCTGATCCAAAAAAAAGAAATCAAGGCGGAAGAACTGGTAGAAATCTTTATTGAACGGATAGAAAAAATAAATCCGAAGCTTAATGCAGTTGTCACTCCCATGTATGAGGAGGCACGCCAGGCAGTCCGGGAGACCATTCCCGATGGTCCTTTCGCCGGTGTGCCGTTTTTAATCAAAGACCTTCTAGCCTCATACCGGGGTGTACGCATGACCAGCGGAACAAAAAATTTGCAGCATTTCATTACCGATCACGACAGTGAACTGGTATCCCGTTATAAAAAAGCGGGGTTCATTACTCTGGGCAAAACAAATACCCCGGAGCTGGGCCAGATGCCCACGACCGAATCCCGATTTTTGGGGCCTTGCCGCAACCCCTGGAACCTGAATCACACCACCGGGGGATCCAGCGGCGGATCGGCAGCGGCCGTTGCTTCAGGCATGATATCCGTCGCCCATGGAAACGACGGCGGCGGTTCCATCCGTATCCCTGCTTCGTGCTGTGGGGTGTTCGGTCTGAAACCCACCAGGGGGAGGAATCCTCTGGGTCCTGATTATGGAGATATCATGAGCGGCTTGGTGGCCGAGCATGTTCTCACCCGCTCGGTAAGGGATTCCGCAGCCATCCTGGATGCCACCATGGGGTTCGACGTCGGCGATCCTTATTGTGCCCCAAATCCCACAAGGGTTTTCAAAAAGGAAGTCGGGAAAAAACCCGGACGGCTCCGTATCGCTTTTACAGAACAAACCTTGAGAGGGGATGCCGTTGACAAAGATTGTCAAAAATCCCTAAAGGATGCAGTTCAACTTTGTTCCGACCTCGGCCATGAACTTATGGAAACCCGTCCTGATCTTGATGCGCAGCTACTGGGAAGGTCCTTCACTGTTATCTGGGCCGCCAACTGTGTCTCAGACATCGAAAATATTTCCCGCCTGGCGGGAAAGAAACCATCTCCCGATGATTATGAGCCCATTACCTGGGGGCTTTATGAGATGGGGAAAACGATTTCCGGAGCGGATTATCTTTCGGCCGTTCAGAACCTCCAGAAGATATCCAGGCAAGTGGGTCGCTTCTTTTTAGACTACGATATCTTTATGACGCCTACCCTTGGGGAACCCCCAGTGGTGTTGGGAACCTTTGATTCCCCGGCGGATGATCCTCTCAAGGGGTGGAGGCGGTCGGGCCGATTCGCCCCTTTCACACCGATCTGCAATGCCACCGGGCAGCCGGCCATGTCCGTTCCCCTTTATTGGAATGATGACGGGCTTCCCATAGGCACCCATTTCATGGGACGCTTCGGCGATGAAGCCACGCTTTTTCGCCTGGCGGCCCAACTGGAAAAGGCCAGGCCATGGAAACGCCGCAGGCCTCCTGTTTCAATTTGAAAGGTACTGCGTCAGAAATAAACAAAACAATAGAGCGCTGTTGTCTTTATAAACAAGAAAGGAGAAACGAATGATGAGCAAGCCCACTATTCTCGACCAGGCCTTTCATTTCATTAATTAAAAGGATTTTACTTTCGGCGAACTTATCAATTATCAAAAGGAAAGAAAGAATTGATTTTTCTCCTAAGTTTTTCTTTGTTTTTCCCTTGACACCCCAATTTCCCCGATGCTATACATGAAACAAAATATATACACCATAGCCAACAATTATCAGGAAAAGGTGCAGTGCAAATCAAAAATGCCTTTAATCCGTTTGTTGTCAGTGATTCTTTGTTTTAAGTAAGTCAAACGATCTTTGAGACATTTGGAAGTAACCGTTGTCCTAATTTTTCCTTATCGAAATAAAAAATCAGAGCTTATTCCGATTTTTTATTTAGACCATTCATTGCCAGAAAAGTTTTGCCTCTGCAGACCGCCAAAGCTGCGGGGCCCAGACACTGTCAAATAAAAGGAGTAATGGATCAATGGTGGATAGCTTAGAAGTTGTTTTGGTTTACTCTTTTGTCTTAGGTGCTATTTATCTTCTTCTTTCCCTGGGATTCTCTCTCATCTGTGGGGTATTGAGGATATTCCATTTGGGATATGCCTACCTGTTCACCCTCACGGTTTACCTTACCTGGATGTTTATGACGGAATTGGGCTTGGGATTATTGCCTGCCATTATCGGCATGGTCATCCTCCAATTTATCATTTCCATCCTGATCTATGAGGGGATTATCAAAAAATATGTAGATCGGGAGGAAATTCTTCTGACCGGGCTTCTTCTGTTTTCCATCATTGTGGAGCAGGCCGTCAATTACCGCTACCCGATTCAGGTCGGCGTTTTTGTGCAGACGACCCTCATCGACGGGGCCACAAAAATCGGATCGTCGGTCATCTCCAACCAACTTCTGGCCGGGGCGGGGATCGCCCTTCTCATGACCGTTTTATTTGTCCTTTTCTTCCTCAAGACCAAAACGGGTTTGGCCATACGGGCCATCTCCCAAGATATCACCAGCAGCAGGATTATCGGAATCAATGTCCAGAACCTCTATGTCTTCACCATGATGATTGTCTTGATTCCGGTGATCGTCGGTACCCTGATTGTGGCCCCGGTTTGGTCCGTTGAACCGGGTATGGGTTCACTTTATTTTATCACGGCCATTTTGGTGGCCATTCTGGGTGGTCTGGGGAATATCAAAGGGACGATTATTGCCAGTTTTCTTATCGGGATAACCCACGCCCTGGTGTCTTTTGTTTTTAAGGAGCCCCGGTTTATGAACCTTTCCGCCCTGGTACTGGTCATGGTTATCCTGATGGTTCGACCGCAGGGCATAGCAAAGAGTGAGGCATTATGGTAGATGTCGAAATAAAAAGGGACCGTATCATCATCCGCTGGGGTGGGAAAAAGTGGGACTGGATGCTGGAACCCAGATACTGGAGGAACAGTTTCATCTGGGGGGCTTTATTGGTCATCTTTCCCATTGTCTGTTATTTTGTCAGCCCCATCCTGCTGACGACGGTGATCACGGCCAATCTCTATGCGGCCATCGCCATTCCTCTGGCCCTGATGACGGTGGGAACAGGCCGGCTGAATTTCGGGCCGAATTTTTTCCTCGGAGTCGGGGGCTATACGGCAGCGATACTTTCCATTGCCTATGGCTGGGGACCTTTGAAAACCCTTCCTCTTGCCGTTTTGGTGACCATGGTCTCAGCCCTGCTTTTCAGTCCGTTGGTGATCGTGGCTAGGGGTCTTTATTATGTCCTCCTGACCCTCCTGCTGCCCCTGGTCTTTATGGAGGTCACCTTTATCTACTCGAATATCTTTAAAGGGGATGTCGGACTCTCCGGGGTGAAGCTGTTGGTGGACCTTGGAAAGGTCAAGCTTAACTTTCTGGTCATCGCCTACCTGGCCATGTTCATGATGTTCTGTTATCTCCTGATCGTCAATAAAATCCTAAAGTCCCGCTATGGTCTGATCATGGCTGCCATCAATGACGACGAGGAGGTGGCCCATGGGATCGGCGTCAACATCAATTTGGTAAAAATTCTATCCTTTCTCTTTCCGGCCGGGATGATTGGGGTTGTCGGCTGGTTCTATGCCCATTATTTCGGGACCTTTGCCGGTATTACCTATCTCCCTCTATCCTTCATGGTGAAGATACTTCTGGTCATCTTCATTGGAGGACGGGCCCAGGTCTTCGGTTGCGTGGCCGGGGGATATTTCGTTGCCTTTCTGGAGATGATCCTGATTGCCACCTTGGGCGATTATCAACCGGTGGTCTTCCCCATTATTCTCTTTATTCTTCTTTTTGCCTTGCCGGAGGGGCTATTTGGAATCTACCGGAAGCGCCGGTATCGTGAGTATTTGCCAACTTTACATGTGCGGAGATGAATGGAATGGACGAGATTTTGAAAGTCCGAAATATTACCAAGTCCTTTGGGGGTCTGACCGCCGTCGGAGATGTGAGCTTTGATATCAGAACCGGAGAAACCCTGGGGCTGATCGGACCAAACGGGGCCGGGAAAACCACCCTGGTCAATCTTCTTTGCGGTTCCTATTATGCCGATTCCGGTGAAATTGAAATGGACGGGAAAAATATCACCCGGCTGAAGCCTTATCAACGGTGCCGACTGGGCCTAAGCAGAACCTACCAGATTCCCCGCCCCTTCCCGGAATTGACCGCCTTGAACAGCGTGGTCACCAGTGCCCTTTGCGGGAAGAAGCGGAAAAATCGGGGCCTTGACGATGCGGCGGCCGAAGCGACCCATTATCTGGAGTTTGTGGGGCTTTTCAGTAAACGCAATATTCTGGCCCGGGACCTGACCTTTTTTGAACTCCGCATGCTGGAATTAGCCCGGGCCCTGGCGACTACACCGAAACTGCTCTTCGTTGACGAGGTCATGGCCGGGCTGAATCCGGGGGAGGCCAGCAAAGCCGTCCAGCTCATCGCCCGGGCCAAGGACGAATTCGGACTGACCATCTTTTGGATCGAACATGTGATGGCCGTCCTCATGGAAGCTGCTGACCGGATCATTGCCATTCATTTCGGCTCGAAACTGGCCGAAGGGAATCCGGAGGAGATCGCCAACAATGAACAGGTCATTGAGGCCTATCTCGGTTCCGGGTGGCGCAAGGTGCAAGGGGCCAAGTAAAAAGAACAAAAAAGAAATTTGATTTTTCCAATTTGCCCTTTGCACTCTACACAAGGTGTTTAAACTTTTAGCCCTTAGGTTTTGAGGCCAATCATGCTTGAGGTAAAAAACCTTAACGTATCCTATGGAGTTCTTCCTGTCCTGCACGACATCGATTTAACCGTCCAGGAAAATGAGGTGGTGGCTTTGCTGGGTTCCAACGGAGCAGGCAAAAGCACCCTTTTAAATACGATCCAGGGAATGATCAAACCCGTTTCCGGAAGCATCCTTTTTTTGGGAAAGCCGATTGATAATCTTCCGCCGCACAAGGTCATTGCCGAGGGGATTGCCCAGGTTCCCGAGGGACGGCGGCTGTTCCCTTTTATGACTGTACGGGAAAATCTCCTTCTGGGGGCCTATCCGGGGAAGGCCTGGCAGGGTAAAGACAAAAGAATGGAATGGGTCATGGAGCTTTTCCCCATTCTCAAAGAGAGGGCTAATATGCATTCCCGACTCCTCTCCGGAGGAGAGCAACAGATGCTGACCATCGGCCGGGGGCTGATGGCCCAGCCCCGGATGCTTCTGGTGGATGAGCCCTCTTTGGGACTGGCGCCCGTGGTCCTGGACCATCTTTATGAGACCCTGGGAAAACTCCAGGATTCCAAAATCACCATTTTGCTTTCCGAACAGAATGCCTTACGGGCCCTGGAAATCGCCGATCGCGGCTATGTGATGCAAGATGGTAAAATCATGCTCGAAGGGAAATCCGCCGACTTATTACAGAGCGATGTGGTGAAACGGGCCTACCTGGGGAGGTAAGGAATGGACGATTATTTTTCCTATACGGCCAAACTTTTCAATCCGGCCGACATCAATAAAAAACCCGAGATTCTCAAAGGAATCCGCGTTCTGGATTTTTCTCACGTGATCTTCGGCCCCACGGCCACCCGGCTCCTGGCCCAATATGGGGCGGAGGTCATCAAGCTCGAACTCCCCTTTCAAGGAGACCTCTGGAGGCCGGCCACCTATTGGGGAAAATATTGGAAACACACCAACCCCCTGTGGCACTTCATCACCCAAAACAAATATTTTATGGGTTTGGATTTAAAGAAGCCGGAGGCCAAAGAAATCATTTACAAGATGGCCGAGACCGCTGATGTGGTCACCGAAAACTTCGCCGCCGGAACGGCCGAGGCTTGGGGCGTGGGCTACACCCAGATCAGCAAAATCAATCCCAAGATCGTTTACTTGAGCTGTTCCACTTACGGCCAGTACGGTCCGCTGCGTTTCTATCCGGGATGGGACCTTTTGGCCCAGGCGGCCAGCGGGGTATTGAGCCTGACCGGTTATCCTGACACGGAAAAGTACTACAAGCTGCCCGATTACCTGGGAGATTACATCCCCGGCAATATGGGGGCCATGGCTATTCTCATGGCCCTCTACTTTCGTCACAAGTCGGGCAAAGGACAATATATTGACCTGGCCCAGTCCGAAGCCCTGATGAGGCTGCTTTGGCAGTTCACCTACTTCAACCTGACAGGGAAGGAAGTCGGCCGCACGGCGAACACGGATCCCACCATGGTCCCGGCTTCCATTTTTAAAACCCGGGATGAAAAATTCTTAGCCCTGGCCTGCGCAACCGAGAAACAATTTGCCGGCCTTTGCCGGGCCATGAACCGGGAAGATCTTCTCAAGGAAAAAATCTACACCGACACTTTTGAGAGATTGAAACCGGCCAATGCCGCTGCCCTCAACCAGATGACCGGCGACTGGATAAAGTCGTTGGATGCCGATGAGATTATCCGTAAGGCCAATGACCAGGAGTTTCCGGCCGCTGAAGTCATGGATGATTACCAGATTTACCAGGATCCCTGGCGGCGTCAGCGTGGAAGCGTCATCCTGTTTAACGATGAAATGTATAAAGAACTGATCCTGTCCGGGCCTTCGGCCCAGCTTAGTAAAACGCCGGCCAGAACCAAATGGTTGGCCCGCCCCTTAGGCTATCATAACCGGCTGGTGCTTAAAAAATTTATGGGCATGTCGGAAGAGGAAATCGCCTCTTTGGAAAAAAAGAGGATCGTTGGGACCTTCGATGATCGGCCCGGGCTTAAACCGCCTGTTTATTATAATCTAAATGAAGATCCGATCTTTAATTACGGTAGAGAGGGAACAAAGTGAGCGGCAAAGGGGAAAAAGAACAAGTATACGCCCGATATGTGGCCTCGGGAAAGACCGTTCAACACCTGGCTTCCTGGGGAAAAACCCTGGCCGAGGTGATGAACCCGGAAGGAAAGCCCGAGGTGTTGGATGATATCCTGGTACTGGATGTAAGTTTAGCCAATTTCTCCGGGATTATTGCGGCCAGTTTTTTTGCTGAGTTCGGGGCCGAGGTGATCAAGATCGAACCGCCTGACGGCGATCCGGCCCGCCAGATGACCCCTTACGGTGAAAATGTCAAAGGCGTGGGGATACCCTTTCTGGTTGAGGGACGCAACAAAAGATATATGACCCTGGACCTCAAGAATTCCCCAAAAGACCGGGAGGATTTTGCCAGACTGGCGGAAAAGGCCGCTGTGGTTATCGAAACCTTTGCCGCCGGAGAAATGGATTCCTGGGGCATTGGATATCGGCAGATCAGTCAAAAAAATCCGGGAATGATTTATATCGCCATTACTCCCTACGGCCAATACACGGACAAGGCCCGGGAGTTTGCCCGTTTGCCGGATGCCGACCTTACGGCCCAGGCCGGATCGGGTCTGCCGGCCCAGGTGGGCGATCCCTCGATCAGCCCGGAGCCGTACAACTGGCCCTTGAGAGCTGGGATGTGGGCCGGATGGTACATCTCCGGGGTGCATGCGGCCATGGGGGGCTTCTTCGCTCTCATTCATCGCCAGAATACGGGAGAAGGTCAGATGATCGACATAGCCACTATGGATGCTTTCTCCTGTATGGTCGGATTTCCTCCAACGATTGGTTTTACCTGGGATGAGGCCCGGCCGCGGATTGGGGTTCTGGATTTTATCCTTTACCCTTACGGCTGTTGGAAATGCAAGGATGGTTTTGTGGTCATTGCGGCCCCCCGGGACCACGACTTCCGAGCCCTTTTAAAAATCCTGGGTTTGTGGAAACTGGAAGATGATTGGAGGCACACGCCCGACCGAATCCCCGATGTGGTGGAAAAGGCCATGGTTTTGTATGAAGCCATTGAAAAAAAAACCGTCTTGTACACAGCCGATGAACTGGTCAATAAGGCCTTAAGCTACAGTGCCAAAGCGGCGCGGTCCAAATGGCGCGGGGGCGGAGTGCCCATCGTTATGAAAGTGAATACCCCGCCCATGGCCATGGAGAGCCCGCAATTTGGCGTTCGCAAAATCTTCCAGGAGGTTGAAGATGATACAGTGGGGAAGTTTATGATCAATACCGGCTTTGTGAAAATGTCGGAATCCCCGCCCCGCGTCAAATGGGTATCCTGTGATATCGGCAAAGACAACGCGTATGTTCGTAAGAAATATCTTGAGTAAAGAGGACCGAAGCAAGAGCGAGAGTGGGGACGATTGGTCATTCGTCCCTGATAAAAAAACAATATTAATAAGGAGGTAACTCATGAAAAGAATTTCTAAGTTGGGAATGGTAGTTCTTGGAGTCCTATTGTTACTGGGCTTAGGATTGATCCCCGCAGCTAACGCTGCTGCTCCTTCCGGCAAGCCGATCGTCATCGGCTATGTTGGAAATGTCGCCTCACCGGGAACCAAACCCTGCATGGATATCCAGAAGTATGCCGTTGAGGAGATCAACAAGGCGGGTGGGATCCTGGGGCGTCCGGTGGAGTATGTCGTGCTGGACGGCAAGGGAGACACTTCGCTTTCGGTTGAGGCCGCCCGGAGACTCCTGATGGAGAAGAAGGCCACCTTTATTTCCGTTGAAGGGCGCTCGGAAATCTGTTTGGCCGCCCAGGAAAACTCCGCGGCCATGTTCAAGGAATATCCGCACATCCTGATCTTCAACGGCCCCATGGCTGCAGAACTTACGGCCAAGCTTATAGACTACCCTGGAAAGTACGATTTCTGCTTTCGGGATTGGGACCCGGAACCGGCCCACTATGCCTGGCTGGACAATTATTTTGGAAAGCTTTTCAAGGGCGTCGTAAAGGGTAAGAGGATCGCTTTCCTGTGGGAAGATCTGGCCTGGACCGAAGAGTGGCGACATGGCATTCCCTACCTTAAACTGCCCACTTGGGAAGAAGTGGCCAAACAGAAATACGGAATCGAAGTGGTTTACAGCAAGGCGGTCAAGCCCCGGGGGACCATGTATCTGCCTATTTTACAAGAGATTGCTGCGGCCAAGGCTGATATGATCTGGTTCGTGAGTTCCTGGTTCACGGATACCGAATCTTACGCCAAGCAGTGGGCCGATTCGGCGGCCAAGGATATTCCCACGGTGCTTTATGGGGGAGTTTCTCAAACCCATGATTATTGGAGGATGACCGGTGGAAAGGGTCTGGGAATCATGTCTTCCTTCTATGAAGGGGATATTCCTTTTACCCCGAAAACCCTTCCTTTCATCGCTATGATGAAAAAACTGGGGATCCCGGCACAGATCCACGTCCATATCGCCTACGCCGATATCTATCATTTCAAGGCGGCGATCGAGAAGGCCGGCGGCACGGACAACATAAATAAATTGATCAAGGCCATGGAAGATGTGGAATCGGTTTACTCTTTGGGAAAGTTTAAATATCAAACCGCGAAGATAAAACCCTTTTTTCATTCTCGAGTCATGTGTGATCCCAAAAATCCTTATTACATGTATCCCGAAAGGCACTTTTTGAACATCGCCCAGTTCCAGAAGGATGGAAAAATTTCCTGGGTCCTCAATGAGAAAAGCCAGATCGTCCCGGGAGGCTACATTCCTCCGGCTAAATTGCGCGGTGAGTAATTAACCCTTTTCCTTACGGGCGGACTTCGTTGCAATAAAGAAGTCCGCCTGTTTGTTTACACCTTAGACCTTGTTAGGTATTCCGTTTTGAAGATAAAATGACCAAGGTGATTTTTCTCCTTGATTCCTCATCGGGCCTAATCTATATTCTTTCCATTCAAAGAGAAGTTTTAAATAGCTTTCCTCTCCAAAAACCATGTCCTTTGCCCTCATTCAAGGCCAGGATCGGGCCGTAGAAAATTTGAAGCAATCCCTGCGAAGGGACAAGCTCCATCATGCCTATCTCTTCAGCGGCCCTGAAGGGGTGGGGAAAAAAAAGACCGCTATAGAGTTAGTCAAGGCCTTGAACTGCGACCAACCCGGCCCGGAGGGGGCCTGCGATCAATGTCCCTCCTGCCTGAAGATTGAAAGACAGATCCACCCCGACTTTATCCACTTAAAACCGGAAGGGGCCAACATCCGCATCGAACAAATCCGGACCCTAGGCCAGCAGCTTTCTTACGGCCCGGCCTTGGGCCGCTCCCGTCTTTGCCTTTTAGACATGGCTTCAGACCTGAATGAACCGGCAGCCAATGCTTTTTTGAAGACCCTGGAAGAACCGCCGCTGGGGACCTTTTTTGTCCTTCTGGTCAGGGATCCTGGAGAATTATTGCCCACCTTGGTTTCCCGTTGTGTCTCCATTGGATTCAATCCCCTTTCCCTTTCTCTGATTACTGAAAAGCTGATGAAAGAAAAAGGGGTATCCCGAGAAGAGGCCCTGGCCTTGAGCCTAGTTTCAGGAGGGAGTCTGGGCAAGGCCTTTCAGTATATCAAAACGGATTTCTGGAAAAAACAGGAGTCCTGGATTACCCAACTCGAAGGATTCTCTCAGGCCGGGATGGCCCAATTGTTTAGTTGGGCCAAAAGCTGGCTGGGTTCCAGAGAAGAGATTCAAGAAAATCTGGAGATCGGCCAATGGTGCTTACGGGATCTGATTTGGGTTCGGGCCGGGCTGGAGGATAAGGTGTCGATTCAGCCTCATTTGAAACAAAGGGTCAGGACCCTGGCCTTCAGCCTGCCGGACAAGATGTGGTTAAAACGAATGACCTTGCTCAACCAAGCCGCAAAATATCACAGCCAAAATGTCAACGCCCAGTTGAATTGGGAAGTCTTGTTCCTCAAAATGGCCGAGGTTTGTTGATGATTCCAGGGGAAATAAAAAGGAGGAAACTTTAACGTCCTTTACGGGCTTTCTTTGTCAGGTTAATTAACTGAATCATATTCTTGTTGCAGCAGATGCTTCTGAAGTTTGCCCATGCTGTTTCGAGGGAGGGCCGAGCAGAAAAAGATTTTTTTGGGACACTTATAGCCAGCCAAGCGGGTCTTGCAAAAATCAATCAATTCCAATTCATCCAGGGAAACTCCTTCTTTTAAGACCACGGCCGCTGTCACCTGTTCTCCAAAATCTTCGTGAGTCAATCCAAAGACCGCCGAGTTTTGAACGGCTGCATGGTCCTCCAGAATGTTTTCAACCTCCTTGGGATAGACATTTTCCCCCCCGGTGATAATCAATTCCTTGTCCCTGCCCGCCAGATAGAGGCGAAGATGATCTTCGGGGTCCTGATAACCCAGGTCTCTGGACTTGAACCATCCTCCTTCAAAAGATTCCGCCGTCTTCTCCGGCTGTTTCCAATACCCTTTAAACACATTATTTCCTTTGATCCAGACCTCCCCGACCTCCCCGGGCGTTACATCCCGACCGTCTTTCCCCACCACACGGATCGCCACTCCATCCAAGGGATAACCGACACTTTTCACTTTTCTTAATTCCGGATCATAGGGGTTTGAAGCAATTATTCCGGTTTCGGTCATGCCGTAACGTTCCAACAGCACGTGACCGGTTTGCTCTTTAAAGCGACAAAAAAGGGGCTGGGGCAAAGAGGCCGATCCGGAGATAAGGACCCTTACGGACTTTAGATTCGGCTTTCTTTCCAAAGTTTCCCAAGCCTGGCTCATTCGCTGATAAATAGTGGGAACGGCCATGAGCATGGTACATCGTTCTGCTTCAAGAATCCGCCAGGCTTCATAGGGATCAAACCGCTCCTCCATCATGATAGTGCTGCCTGCATAAAGGCCCCCGTGCAAGGCAACGGTTAAGCCATGGATATGAAAAAGGGGCAGGACATGTAAAAGCTTATCCCGGTCGGTCCAACGCCAAGCTTGGCTAAGGGCCTTCATATTTTGGATCAGATTTTCATGGGTGATCATGGCCCCTTTGGAACGCCCGGTCGTGCCCGCGGTGTAGCAGAGCAAGGCCACATCCTCTTCCCGGGTGGGATAGGAAGGCTCTTTTATGACGATGGATTCTTCTAATAAACGGGGATAGCAAAAGACCTGGGGGATCTCCTGATCGATTAAAAGAACTTGAAGGGACGGGATCTGTCCTAAAATGGATACCAGGTCAAGGTATTTTTCAGAATTGATAATCACCAAAGAGCTTTCCGAGTCGGAAAGAAAATACAAGATCTCCTCCGGTCGATAGCCGGGATTGAGTGGCAAAGCAATGGCTCCCAAACTCAAGGCAGCCAAATATAATTCGATAAACTCCAACCCTTTCGGCAGGAGTAAGGCCACACGGTCGCCTTTGCGGATGTTAAGGTTCTTCAGAACTCCGGCGGCTTGTTTAACTTGACGATCCAGATCGGCAAAGGATCTATCTTGTTCGCAGAATCGGACAGCCGTCTTTGGACTAAAAGCCCGGGCCTTTTCCGAAAGGATTTGTGCGAGGTTCATTCATATTCCCTTGAGGAGAGAGAAGACCCCCTAAACCTTGACTAGTAATTATGGTCTAATTTATTTTGAGAGCCTTAATACTTCAACCCTATATTATCATAGATCATTGTGGTATATTAATTTAAAATAATCATCGAAAAAAATTATTAAAGGAGAATCCCTATGAGGCTTCCAGGATACATCACATTGAAAGAAGTTAGGCGGGTCTGTAAGGCCCTCGGTATCCGCGATTGGACGACCTTGAAAAAGGCCGCGGTGAAACCGGAAGAAGCGAGTATCATATTAAAAGAGGTTAATCCTAAGGGCATGAACATCCCTCTCGATGAATTCAAAAGCGGCCTGGAAGTGGAGCTGGAACATGGGACCCGCTATAAGGAGGCCAATGTCACCAACAATCATCCCTTATTGACTGGCAAAATCGTCATAGCCCACCTGAAGGAATCGATGGATTATTATCAGAGGCTGGATGTGGCCGAGATAGAAGGGGACCTCCTTAAGGCCTTTGCAGCAAAGAACCTGGCCAAAGCTGCGGCCAAGTATAAAAAACTGGTCCGGGCCAGGCTCGCCCTAATGCAAACTGAAGGAAAATCTCTTGGATAACTTCCATTTTAAGAGAAATAATAAGAAGCATAGAGTTGCAAACATCATATTCCTATTATGTATTTCAATCCTGGTCTTTTTTCCCGCAGTCCATTGCGCGCTGGCGGATGAGGTCTCTTCACCGACCTCACAAAAACCATTGGCAACTCCTAATCAGGAGAATAAGCTTGGCGGCCAATATACCTTTTATGGGGATTTGGGGGGCAGGATAAACCCCCGCGGTTTGGTTTTTCTTGGCGGCATCAATTATCGCAATCGTTATCGTTATGATGAAAAATATGATGTCGTTAGCGCCTATTGGCAAACCGGGCTGGGATTGGGGGTATCTCCTGCCGCCCTGCAAGCCAATCTTCATTTTGAATGGATGCCCTGGGTGTTTCTTCCTTTACGCTTGCAGTATGATTATTATCAATACACAGGTTCCAATAGTGCCCTCCTTTCCTTTAATTCAGCCAATTCGCCCTACGGTGATGATGTACGAGACAACCGGCATGATGAAGAAATGGCTTCAGGGCACCGGTTTTTATTCCAACCGACCCTGCAAGGAAAGTTTGACCGGTTCATCATCCGCAATCAGACGGATGTGGCCTTTTTTCGATTTTCCGGGCGGGGTCCGTATTTCTTGGAAATCGGGCAGGATATACTCTTAAAGGACAGCGATTTCCTTTTCTCCAATCGAACCCAGCTGCTATACTCCATCTACCCAGATAATCAGAACAAGAAGCTTTTGGTAGGGCCTTACTATGAGATTGCCCATGCCCGTGAGGCGGGTATTACCCAACAGAAGTTGGGCCTGTCCTTCTATTGGGAGCCTGCCGCCTCTTTCCGGTATATAGGCCGGCCCCATCTGGGGGCCATAATCGCAGTTCACCTGGAAGACCCCAATCGGCAAGGTCAGTTGTATTTCCTGATGGGAGCAGGATTTGAATATACCCTCCAGCCCAAATCCCGCTGATCAGGTTTGTTGTTCAAGTATGTTGAATAGAAGACAGGTGGCTGTTGACACTTCTGATCTTTTCTTAAATCTTTAACGCCACCAGCTGCCTTTGGAAAGAACTTCTTTTCACTTTATTTAAAAGGCAACGGTTTCCCCCCTGGAATCAAACTTTGCTTTTAACGATGTCTTTAAACGTGTTAGGGGTCCTGATCATAGACGGATTGACAAATCCGCCTGCATGTATTATTTAATACTATAAAAATAGGATTTTTTTATGAGACAACCAAAACCACTTGGGTCGAATTCACCCCCTATGGCTATATCCGTACGGTTTGATGGGAGCTAAATTCAAACGATCCCGGCTGTTTTATCCTTATCCCCTTTTCCTGCTGGACGGAAGTATAACCACCCAAAAGGTTTTGGTTGAGCGGGAACAATGAACAATCCTGACAAGAAATTCCATTCAAGAGGTCTTGGCATGGACGATAAAAAAAAGACTAAAGCACAACTCCTTGATGAATTAGCTGCCCTTCATCGTCAAGTTCGCAAACAGGAGAAATTAAGAAAGGCCATTAAGGAAAGCGAAGAGAAGTATCGAAATATTTTGGAAAGGATAGATGAGGGATATTACGAAGTTGACCTGACCGGCAAATACACGTTCATCAACCCGGCCGTCGAAAAATTTCATGGACGTTCTGCTGATGAATTAATAGGCACGAGCTTTCGCGATTATACCACACCGGAAACCGCTAATAGAACCTTTCAAATATTTGACGAGATATACCAAACGGGTCTCTCTGCTAAATTATTTGATTATCAAATTATTAGTAAGGCTGGAAAAATCAGGGAGCTGGAAATCTCAGCCTCACTGATTCAGGATGCGGATGGGAATCCCATAGGCTTCCGGGGAATTACCAGGGACGTCACCGAACGAAAAAAGATGGAAGCGGAACAAGAGAGATACCGGGAATTCTTTGAAAACGCCACCGATGGTTGTTATGAATTGAATCTGAGGGGAACAATAATCTTTGCCAATCAAGCAGGTTGCCGGATAATTGGATACTCCCTGGAAGAATTCAAGGGCATGGATTATCGTAACTATACCTCGCCGGAAACAGCCAAAAAAATATTTGCCATATATAATGAAATATATCGAACCGACTGGCCGGCCGGCCGAGAAATTTGAATATGAAATCATTCACAAGGAACAGGAAATCCACTATCTGGAGACCTCTGCCTCTTTAATCAAGGATCTGGAAGGAAAACCCATTGGCTTCCGGGGAATTACCAGGGACATAACAGAACGAAAAAAGATGGAAGAAGAGCAAGAACGCTACCGGGAATTCGTTGAAAACATAACTGATGGAGTCTGGGAGAATGATCTGAAGGGAAATATGACTTTTGTCAACGAGGCTACTTGCAGGGCAATGGGATACACCCGGGAGGAATTCATGGGCATGAACAACCGGACCTATACAACCCCGGAAACAGCTAAAAGAATCTTTAAAATATTCAACGAAATATACCAAACGGGCTCCCCGGCAGAGATATTTGATTATGAAGTCATTCGCAAAGATGGAGAAATCCGCTGGCTGGAAATGTCGGCGTCATTGATCCGGGATTCGGAAGGGAAGCCGATCGGCTTCCGGGGAATTTCCAGGGACATCACCGAACGGAAAAAATAGAGGTCGAGAAAGAACGCTACCGGGATTTCATTGAAAACATAAACGATGGATGCTTCGAGGTTGATCTGATGGGACACATAATCTTCGTTAATCAGGCCAGCCAAAAGAGGTCGGGATACACTGGAGAGGAGTTTAAAACACTAACTATCGAGCCCTATACTTCCCCGGAAACAGTCCAAAATATACGTAAAAAATTTACAGAAGTTTACCGGACAGGCCTTCCTTCCGAGCCATTTGAATATGAAATCAGCGCCAAAGATGGAGAGTCCCACTGGATTGAAATGGCCATCTCATTGATAAAAGATCAGGCCGGCAAGCCCATCGGATTCCGGGGTGTCTCCCGCGATATGACAGAACGAAAAAAGAGGGAGGCCGAGACAATACATTTAACAGAACAGCTTAACTAGGCCCGGAAACTGGAGGCCATTGGGACCTTGGCCGGTGGTATTGCTCACGAATTCAATAACCTGCTCATGGGGATTCAGGGATACACCTCTCTGATGTTGTTGAATACCGATCCCTCCCACCCCTTTCACGAAAAACTCAAGGCCATTGAGGGCCAAGTTGTAAGTGCGGCTGATTTAACCGGTCAGTTGCTGGGTTATGCACGCGGTGGGCGTTATGAAATCAACACAACCAATATGAATGAGTTAATCCACAATACCGCTTCTATATTTGGGGGAAAAAAAAGGGAATCAACATCCATCAGACCTTAGACCAGACCCTTTGGAAGGTCGATGCGGACCAGGGGCAAATTGAGCAAGTCCTCCTGAACATCTTGATGAATGCCTGGCAGGCCATGCCAGGAGGGGGCTCCATTTATCTGCAAACGGAAAACGTCATGTAGGACGAATCCTATGTCCAGCCCTATGAAATTAAACCCGGACCCTTTGTGAAGATATACGTTACCGATACGGGCACGGGGATGGATGTGAACACCAAAGAGCGGATCTTCGAACCTTTTTTCACGACCAAAGAGATGGGGAGGGACGCCGGCCTCGGTTTGGCCTCCGCTTATGGTATCATCCGAGGGCATGGAGGAATGGTTAATGTTTACAGCGAAAAAAGGCATGGAACTACGTTCAACATTTACATCCCGGCCTCGAAAAAAGAAGTGATCCCTGAAAAATTACCTGTCAGGGAGATAATGAACATGGGAAAAACCGTTCTCTTGGTTGATGATGAAAAAATCATTACCGATGTTGCCGGTACCATGATCACCAGACTGGGGTATCAGCTCCTGACCGCCTAAAGCGGCCAGGAAGCGGTGGAGATCTATCAGGAAAATCCCGATCGGATCGACGTGGTAATCTTGGGTATGATCATGCCCGGCATGGGGGGCGGAAAGGCTTTCGATCTGATACAATCCGTCAATCCCAAGGCCAAAGTTATCCTTTCCAGCGGTTTCAGCCTGAATGTCGAGGCCAAGGAGATCATGAATCGCGGGGCCCGGGCCTTTCTCCAGAAGCCTTTTGTGATTGATGATCTTTCAAAGGTAATCGGAGAGGTGTTAGAAGCCCCTTGAGATCCCGGCCATGTTCATCGGCGGGGAAAATGACCGGTAACTTGGGCTATGTTAGAGTCCATCCGGGAATCTATGATTTCCGGATGGAGTTGTTAGCTATCCGATTTCAGCCATAAGTCAACCAAAAAACATTACCCCTTATCACCAAAAACTCTTTTCCTTTTGGGATTGGACTTAATCCGCAAGGTCCGAGACATCCTCTCCTTTGGCCAGGCCCAGTCCAAAATCGCCCTGCTTCTTTTCCACTCTTACCGGAGGGACAAATTTTCGAATCAGATCCTGGGTATCACCCACTTGAAGCTGGTCAAAATAAAATCCGAATTTCTTTTCGAGGTCTAAACGAATAGCCGATCGAATTTCTTCCGTCAATCCCCACATCTCGGTCTTAAACGGTCCTAATCCTTTTTTACGTGTGCTGTAAAGAAATTGTTCTTCGGTCTTGCCGGATTTCCATTCATCGGCATGCTTAGATTTGAGGTATTGATAAATATTTTGTTTTAAGCCTTGGGGGAATTGGGCGTGGTCATAAATCATATTTTGGAATCCGGTGGCCAGATGGACCTCAACCGCATCATTAGCTACGAATTGATGAAAAGCTTCATCCGGCAAGGTCGAGGCCCCATGCTGGACTGTTCCACCCATCCCATAACTGTTCCTGGCCACCTTCGAGAGGTCTTTTAAGACCTTAAAATCAATGGCCACCTGGGCCAGGGTGCCGTCGGGCAAAACTACGCCTCCGTGACTCGTCCCGGTTTGTATGCTTATTTTGGACAGACCGGCCAAACCAGGAGATAAGGAGCGCTTAAAACCGTCCATATAAGCCCTAAGTTCTGTCTCGTCGCTGTTTTTTCCACCCACTTCTCCGATCTCTCCTCCCACGGAAATAGTGATCCCCTTGGGTTGATGTTTTCGGATAAAGGCCGTGAACCGGGCACATAATTCATAGTTGGCCCTTTGTTGTTCTAAAACCGTGGGTTGCCCGAGATCCACCAGGGTGGAGGTGTCTATGTCGATATTGAAAAAACCGGCTTGAATGGCCTCCAGGATCAACTGCTCAATGGCTAGGGCTTCTTCTTCCGATTTTTCTTTGAACTTTTTTTCGCTGACCTGAAAATGATCGCCTTGTATAAATAATGGACCTTCAAAACCTTCTTTGATGGCGGCGGCCATGACGGCAGAAAAATATTCTCTGGGCCTCTGGGCCGTATAGCCGATTTCGGAACGGGCGATCTCAAAAATAACCGCCCCCACTTTCCTTTGAACCGCAGCCCTAAATGCGGCCCGGCCGCAGTCATAATTCATGGCCCGAAGGTTGATGGCCGGCACAGTTAAAGGCCGGCCGATTTCTCCACGCCCTACGGCCATATAAAATTCATGGATGGAGGCCGGATAAATTCCTATGGCCTGTCCTAACTCCCAGATCAACCAATAGGCCAGGGCCTGTTGATCGGCTTTTCCAAAAACGGCCCAATGAATCAGTTGATCAATTGCTTCTTCTCGAAGCTTTTTTTTATCTTGAATGGTTACTCGGCCCAGGGAATCAATTTGGACACAATTTTTTAAAAAGACAAATGCGCTTATATTCATGGGGTTCCTCCTACAATTGGCAATGGGTATGAAATAGAGAATGAACCTCCCCGCAGCAAGCTGCGGGGTATCTTAATCGTTAAACAATTTTAGTTGTATTAATTCGCTCTGAGGTTTGCCTTGTTTATGGATATACTTTTTAACCATATCCCAGTTCGATC
>JBEKPQ010000078.1:0-19293 GCA_049520575.1 Thermodesulfobacteriota bacterium
GGTCTCCTTTTTGGTGATTAATGGCAATCTGCCGTGGTTTTGAAATAAATTTTTTTAAGTTACCGCATTCCCTTTTCAAATTTAACCATCTGAGATTTCTTTTTCCATTACACCTCCTAAATATTTTTTAAGCATACCAAATATCTTATGCGGGTAGTTTACCAATTAATTGTACTTGTTCGTAAAACGCCTTTCCGGACCCTTACCCCGAGCTCTTATTGTACGACGATTTCAAAAAGAACTCTCATGTTTGCATGTGCTGCGTCTGAGTAAAGCTCTTTAGGTGCCGGTTCATACCTTGCCGGATACTTCTTACCATATCCAATCATGGTAAGCCTGTCCGATGAAATGAGCCCTTCGTTAGTGAGGTATCCGATGACGGCATTTGACCTTCTTTCGCTCAACTTTTGGTTGTACTCTTCAGTCCCGGATGCAGAAGTATACCCCGCAATACGAACTTGAGCTTTAGGGTTTTCTTTCAGAAGCTGGATATTCCTTTTCAGTATCGTCTGCGCTTCCGGTTTGAGGGTCGACTTGTCGAAATCGAAATGTATATCCTCAAAGGCCAGGACAACTACCTTCTCCTTCGGCTCAGATGCCAGGACAACTACCTTCTCCTCAGCCTTCGGCTCAGATACAAGGATAACTACTTTCTCCTGAACTACCGGTTGCGGTGCAGGAGCAGCAGTTTCACTCTTCACGGCTTCCGGTACGAAACAGCATCCACCTAAGAACAATCCGATGGCCCCAATCACGACTAAAAGAACTACAAACTTTGTTTTCATAAATTCTCCTCTTTTAAATTTTTTTAAGATACCAAATACCTTACGCAAGTAGCTTGCCAACAGCCGTGGAAAAGAAAAAGTCTGAAATCAAGCCTGATATCGTAGGGTTTGATGAATAGGAGAGATTAGTAAAGCAGGTTGAAACTATTTTCTGACCTCAATATTTGGTGGAACCTCAACATATTGAGGGGAAATTTGAGGGTTGCCGAACAACTTAACAGGCTGCTGAAACGGGGCACCACCCCGAAGAGGTTGGAGTGAACCGAGATATGGGGCGAGCAAAAACACTTTTTTGTTTCGCCGTGGCAGGGTTGCCCCCATCTTTTTAATATGAGTCTGACGAGTGACACCTATCTCCCGGATAAGACCAGGGTGCTCTACCGATCTAAGAACAACCGGCAAGAAAAAATTTTCGATGCCTTAGATTGGCTTGGGCCGTTTTTTAACTGTAAAGTTCAGCCCTTCATTATCCAGTTTTCTTCAGAGGACGCCCTCTGTTTCCTTGCCTTTCGTCAATTTTCCTTCTTGATCCTGTCTTTTTTTTATTTTATACTCTTTCTATTCAAAAATAAAATTCTTATCAAACAGCATCGTCAAGATCATGGGTGCGGGTGAATACGTCGTCGAACTTCCCGGAGACAACGGTGCCGGGCACTTCGGTCTTGCGGTCAAAGACTATGCTCACTCCACCGCCCCGAACCGACGATACTCCGATCTGATTACGCAGCGGTTGCTGAAAGCGGCCATGGCGGGATGTCCCCTGCACTACGAGAACGACGAACTGGAGGCGCTCGCAACGCACTGCACCGAAGAGGAAAACGCAACGGAAAAAGTCGAAGGGCAGGTCGAAAAATCCATCGCAGCAATGTCGCTGGAATCAGGGATCGGGAAGTAATTCGATGCCAACGTCACCGGCGCATCTGATAAAGGTACGTGGATCCGTCTTATGCATCCGCCCGTTGAAGGAAGACTGGCGAGCGGTTTTGAAGGCATGGACGTCGGCCACGAACTCTGCGTGCAACTGGTCCGCACGGATGTGAAGCGCGGCTATATCGACTTTAAGAGCGTCAGGTAAGGAAAAGTAGTTTCACCGAAGGAGACTCAAGACATGGAGAGCCTCAGCACACTTGCCCTAGTCGGAATCTTTTCGGGCGGAGCCATCGCCACCTGGATTGCCGGTGTCTACCTCTCGCGGACGACTGACGTCCTCGACTTCCGATGGAAGTTCGGGGAGGCTCTCGGGGGGATGATCCTGCTATCGGCGGCCGGCAGCCTGCCTGAAGTGGCCATTACAATATCCGCCGCCGCGCAACACAACCTCCCTCTGGCCGCCGGCAATCTCATAGGCGGCATCGCGATGCAGACGATGGTGCTCGCCATCTGCGACATGTTTGTGAAGGGTAAAAAGCCGCTCAGCTACCTGGTGGGCAGCCTGATGCCGGTGTTGGAGGCGTCGCTCGTCGTGGCCATTGTGGCCATCGTTTTCATGGGCGCGATGCTGCCGGCGTCGGTTGCGGTCTTCGGAGTGAGCCCCGCCTCGATTTTGATCGTCATGCTATGGGCGCTCGGGATCGCCATGCTGAACAAAGTGCGAAACTCCCCGGGGTGGGAGATCACGATGCAGGGAAGCAAATCAGGACGTCCGCACCGTCGCATCCCGCATCCCAAGGTCCACCATCCATACGAGAAGTGGAGCACGACCCGCATATTTCTGCTGTTCCTTGCCGGATCAATTGTGACGCTGGCCGCCGGTGTGGCGCTCGCACAAAGCAGTGCCGTTCTCGCGGATCGGTTTCATATAAACGGCATCGTGTTCGGTGCGACCATCCTTGCCGCCGCCAGTGCCCTGCCCGAGATCAGCACCGGCATAGCGGCGGTGCGTCTCGGAGATCATCAATTGGTGATGAGCGACGTTTTCGGCGGCAATGCGTTCCAGGTTTGCCTATTCGTATTGGCTGATATTATCGCCGGCACACCCGCCTTGCCGCAATCGGGCGTTGAGAACGGCTGGCTGGCCGCGGTTGGAATCCTGCTGACGACACTCTATGCGTCATCGGTTGTCATGCGTCCCGCAAAACGTTATTTACGACTGGGGCTTGACTCGGTGGTCGCTATACTGGCATTCGTTGTCGGCATTGTGGGATTGATGTTGATCGCGCATTGAGGTCGGTCGATCCTGGTTATGCCTCTCATAAAATGGAAATGCTCTTCGGAGCGTTCATCATGACAGGAACGTTTTGGCTGAGTATTGTTGCGGCCTTCCTGATCGCCGCACCTTGTATCGTTTAACGATCTAAGGAGGCAGGAAAAAATTTTCGAGGCCTTAGATTGTCTGGCGGCCATGACCTCTCATATCCCGAATCACGGGGAACAAATAATTCGATATTATGGCGGTTTCGATTCGTCACTCAAGTCATTTTTTCAGTAAGATAGAAATATTTTCCCGGAGGGAAAGGCCTTCCTTTTTGTACTGAAATACGTTCTCGTTGCGTCTACCGGTTTCGCCATTCACGCTTTGGTTATCTTTTTTCTCTCAAAGTCTCCTTACAAGCCACACGATTAGTATAATAACTATGATCGTACCAACTAAACCCAAGCCCAACATACTATCACCTCCTTATCCTTAAAGCCGAGCTTAACGATTTAATCCCAAAGGAAAAATTTTCGATGCCTTAGATTGGCCGGCGGCCATGACCTCTCATATCCCGAATTACGGGGTTAGGGTATATCCTCTTGGCGAGGATATACCCCGATAGCCCACGTCTACTATTTTTCTGGTGCCGGCGCAGGTGCTCCAGGCGCTCCAGGCGCTCCAGGCGCTCCAGGCGCCCCAGGCGCTCCAGGTGTTCCCTTCTCCGGTGCCGGCGCAGGTGCTCCAGGCGCTCCGGTCGCTCCGGGTGCTCCAGGCGCTCCCTTCTCCGCTGGCGGAGGTGCCGCTGATTGATTGCAACCCATTAACGCAAAAGTCGCAAAAAACGTTAAAGCTACAAATAACACCATTAATTTCTTCATATACTTTCACCTCCTTTCTTTTTGAAAAGACTTTGTTTTTTGCATCAAAATAATGTGAGAAGTACCCTTACCGTCGTCTGTTCCAATAGTAACCGCCGCCCCCGCCGAACAAAACGACCAACAAGACGATGATAATGATGAGCGTTATAGTACTCATGGTATTTTCCTCCCTTTAATTTGTTGAACATCTGTATCAGTTTCGGATTCTTCCATTGACCGCGCACATCGCGAAGGTTATTTTTTATCGGCGTTTTTGGCCGTATCCTCAATTTTATCGCCAGCCTTCTCGATCTGCTGACCGGCTTTTTCTACCGCCTTATCGATTTGCTTGCCGGCGCGCTCCACGGGGCCCTCTTTTTTCTGGCAGCCGGATAGCCCAACAAACAGGGCGCTAATTACTAATGCCGTCATTACACTCTTACCCAGTTTGATCATTTTTATCTCCTTTAACTTCCCTTCTCAGCCCTGTCGGGGAAGAGGAGGATATAGGCTTTCTGTCAAGCCCCGGTTGAAAATTTTGAGAGAAACTCCTTTGGGCGGAGATTTTCATGTAGCGCCCGAGACGCTTGAGACCGCTTTTATAGTTTGGCCAACGGGGGCTCGTCAGCTCGATCCGCCAGACCGGCCCCGGCGTGTTGAGAGGTCCCTCGAACCTCGCAAACGCCGGTACCTCGTCAGTGATGATCCAGGCGTGGTAGTCCGGCGGTACACGCCCGAGCAGCGTGGCGAAGAGCTTAAGCCAGACCCCGAGCTGGGGCTTGAGTACATATTCGATCGCGGTCTTCGAGAGTTCGCCGACCAGCATCTTGTGTTCGCCTTTTGGTGTCAGCTTCAGCTGGATGAGCCGGGGCTTGGGCATAAAGGCCACGAGGTGGACGGTCTCTCCGGTTCCCTTGGGCAGATTCTTCACTACGGTGAGGACTATGCCGTTGTAAACGTCTGGGGGCAGCTTGAGAATGCCATCAAGCACCTCCTCCCGCCCGTCCTTGTGGGACTTGGTTTTCACACGGTATTTTCCGGTTCGTTCCAATGAGATCTCAGTATCCTCGGCGAATACCGGCCCGCGCTGCACCAGGTGGTAGCTCTGCATGGTAAAGACGTGCTGCTGGGTGAATACCACCGTCTCGTCGAATAATGACCCGTCCTTGAAGTGGAACACCATACGGCTCTCAACCCCTCCGCCCCGGCCGACCTGGAGGAGATCGCCCGACGCAATGAGAGCGCCATCGACTGTGCGCAGCATGAGAAACCCGTGTGTAACGCCCTCAATGAAGCGCACCGGGACCGGAGCCGCCGGGAGCGGGCGAGGGCCCAACAACATTGTCACGAGAATCAGCAGGCCGATCGTCGTCGCCCTCGTAAACGACATGACGGTTAAGCAGGAGGTGGATACTCCGACGGGGCGTCTTCCCCTACTGGGCGACGGCAGTTTGTGGAGCCTCTCCCCGTCGACTGAACATCCCAAAGCGTCTGCCTCCGGTCTTTCTTCGGGGTTGCCACCCCGGAAGCCGAAGAGGAACCCGCCGACGAGAGAGTTCACCACAAATCTAAGAATGTTCGCAAGAATACTACCCCCCCATTTTTTCAACACCTGCCCAGCGCGCCAGCCTGAGGCCGCGCCAATGAGCAGAATTCGGATCACTCCCATACCCAGCCTCCCTTTCTGAAATCCTATGCTTTTCCTTAGACCCATGAGGTTGAGGCTCAGTGGTGGGCCAAAGCCTCGCCTATCTTCCGGTTGCCAGGTTTCCCTAGGTCCCTCGATATAACGAAGTATCAACTTAGCCCGAATAGCCAGTCTTTTTCTGTCATACCCCTTTGAAGCTCTCTCCCGTTGTCAAATGGTGATCAAGTCCTTTTCGGTTGGGCTACTTGGCCTTATCATACATCGTGACCATCTTTTATTCGTTTCGACCTTGGTGTTTAGGGCAGTGGTGGATGCGTCTCTCCCGGCTCCGTCTTCATGGAATCGATCAATAAAGTATTTGTTTGCGAAAGCACCAGGTGCTTCTCGGGAAGGACCTTCATACGTATGACGACCAGGATCATGAAAATAATAGTTGCAATTAGCTTACCAACAACCGGGGAATAAGGAGAAGTTTGGAATCAGTCCTGATATCGTAGGGTTTGATTAAAAGGCAAGATTAGTAAGGAAGGTTGAAACTATTTTTTAGCCTCAATATCTGGTGGAACCTCAACATATTGAGGGATACTTTAAAGGGAATGGGACAGTCTAATCTGGTTTTTTTGTCTCCGGCCGGACTATCCCGAGCTTATGCATTCGCGCCCTTAAGGTGCTCGGGTGTAGACCCAGGATGGCTGCAGCACTATTTTTTCCCTCGATGCGCCATTGGGTTTCTGAAAGGATCTTAAGAATTTGGTTTCGCTCTGTCTCTTCCAAAGTCTTCAAGACGGATGAGAGGGTGGGGGATGAAATCTCCAGTTTATCTGCCAGCTGCAAGACCGGCCCGGGGCACAAGATCACGGCCCGTTCAATGATGCTTTCCAGCTCCCGGACGTTCCCGGGCCAGGGATAATTCTGCAGCGCCTCCATCGTCTCTTTATGGATCGTCGTGATCTGTTTGCCCAATTTCCTGGAATACCGCTCTATGAAGGCCTGGACCATCAGCGGGATGTCTTCTTTTCTCTGCCTTAGAGGAGGGACGGTGATAGGGAAGACATTGAGCCGATAGTAAAGGTCCTGCCGAAACCGGCCGTTGCGGATCTCTTCTTCAAGGTTTCGATTGGTTGTGGCCACGATCCGCACATCGACTTTGAGGGTATGGGACGAGCCCAGGCGCTCAAACTCGTTATGCTGAATCACCCGGAGCAGCTTTCCCTGCAACTCCAGCGGCAGCTCCCCGATCTCGTCCAGGCAAATGGTGGAGCCATGGGCGACCTCGAATCGGCCTACTTGCCGGGCATCGGCCCCGGTAAAGGCTCCCTTCTCCCGGCCGAACAATTCGCTCTCTATTAAATTGCCCGGCAGGGCAGCACAGTTGACCGTGATCAAGGGCCGTTCCTTACGGGGACTCATGTTATGGATAGCGGCAGCGATCAGTTCCTTTCCCGTACCGGTCTCACCGAGAATGAGGACCGTTGTATTCTGAGGGGCGACCTGTTCCGCTCGATAGAGAACATACTTGAGACCATCGCTATGCCCGATAATATGCTCAAATTGATGTTTCATTTTGTTCTCTTGACGGAAGTAAATGTTTTCGGCCTCAAACTGGTCTTTCATCGCTTTGATTTCAGAAAGAGCCGTCCGAAGTTCGACAGCCTGTTGTTCCAGTTCGTTGTGAGATTTTTTTAAAGCCTCTGCCGCAAGTTTCCGTTCAGTGGTGTCGCGGATGTTACACTGAATCACTTTATAATGATTAACCAGATAGACGTTACTGACAAATTCCACGGCAATTTGCCGTCCCCCTTTCGTCTCAAGCGGTAAATCATGGTAGCGAACATATCCTTTGCTTTTCAATTCCGAAGAGGTGGCTTTCGAGGCTTCAATATCTCTAAAGGTGCCAATTTCCCAGAGTTTCTTCCCCAAGAGCTCTTTATGTGAATAACCCAACAGTTCTACCAAGAATGGGTTAACCTCCACTATTTGTCCTGTCTCGGCATCGAGGATTAATATGCCGTCTTGGGCTGCTTCAAAAAGACGGCGGTAGCGAGTTTCAGAGTTTTTGAGCGCTTCCTCCATCTTCTTGAGCTCGGTGATGTCCACCATTACGGCGCACATCACACCGGGCATTTCCGTGTGCTGAAGGGCGCTCATGGAAAGTAAGACAGGTACAGAATTTTCACCACCGGCCTGCAAGGCCAGTTCCCCCTTACTGTTTCCCTTTAAACCCTGCTTAACCAATCTCTTAAATAATGGAAGGTCTGTTGATGAAATGTATTGGTAGATTGAAGATCCTATTGCTTTTTCCAGAGACCCCTTGACGATATCTGCAAAACGTTGGTTACAGTAAAGGATCGTGCCGTCGGAGGCCAGGGTGACGGCCGCTTCGTTCATGGTTTCGACCATGATCCTGTAAGGATGATCGGCACCCGATAGTGTAAAGACACGATCTCCTTCCGCCGTTTTGACAACCAGCCCATCCACCTCACCGCTTCGGATAGCGCGCAGGGTTTCCTCCGCTTCCATCATCCGCGACGTGAGTTTCTGCAACTCATCCAAAAGTTGCTGACGTGTTTTATCCGCTTTGTTCATGGATTCGCATTCATTAATTCTTGGGTTTAAGGTCGATGCCTACCAGAAACCTTTCCGTATCCGACATGTCGCCGATGAGCTTCCGGAGCGGCAGGGGAAGTTTCTTGATGAGCGTTGGGGTGGCAATAATTTTCTCTCCCTTGGCCAGCTTGGGCTGCTGGTAGATGTCTATCACCTTGAGTTCGTAGCGGCCTGCCAAGTGTTTTTCACAGATTTTCTGGACATTGGCGATGGCCTGGGTTGACTTTGGGGTCATCCCGGTAACATACAGCCGAAGAACATACTTTGCCCCGTCTCGCTGCGCCGTTGCTTTTTCAAATTCCTCAGTGCTCGCTTTCCCGATTTTACTCTTCATCGCTCGTCCTCATTCTGACTTCTGCCTTCTGAATTCTGATTTATCCTCCTCAAACAGAACGAATGTCGAGCCCCACCAGCACGCGCTCTGTGTTCGCCAGATCTCCGATAATCTTTTTAATCGGTTCAGGAAGCTTCCTTACCAGTGTCGGTATGGCAATAATCTGGTCCCCTTTAGCAAGCTGGGGATTCTTTAAAAGGTCGATCACTTCAATGCGGTATTTCCCCGCGAGGTGCTCTTCGCAGATCTTTTTTAAATTAGCAAAGGCCGTAATCGATTTCGGGGTCTGACCGGCTACATATAACCGGAGATTCCAGATTTCTTCTGTTGCCGCGGTCTTTGCTTTCTTCCCCTTTGCGGTTGAGCCGACTTTCATCTTACGCTCCTTTCCCGATTCTTTTTCGCGCGCTTTGCCGGAGTAGATGAAGGTTTCCCCTGGCGAAGATGCGCCATATCTAAGCGGTCTTTTACCAGGACAGTTTGTCTTTTTCGCTCGTCTTCGGTCATCAAGTGCATATCTTCAGATTCCGCATCGAACTCGGCACGCAGCGCTGCGATCTTTGCTTCCAGGGCATTCCTCTTTCGCTCCTGCTCGCGGAGCCTGCGATCCGCTTCATGCCGTTGTGCCAGCTCAGAGGCCTTTTCCCCGGCTTCCTGGGTTGCCCGGGCACTGCCGGTTAATACCTCGCCGGAACCGGTATAGATGTCGATCAGGCCAATGCCCTGGTTTGTGAGCAGGAACTCTTGAATCTGGTTGGAGTGGGCCATGCCGCGGGACTTCAAAATGTAGAGGCCCCGGTTGCGTTCCCCATTGAGTTCGATATCCCGAAGGAGAAGCCAGGTATCGATCAGAGAAGATATCTCTTCGCTGGTGTGTTCAAGGCTGCCTCCAAAATGGGTGAGGTCCGTAAGGAAAGTAGAGATCTTTTTCATCTTCAAATGGTCGATCAGGCGCGTTAATATAGATTTGACCTCTGATGCCGTTCCCGCGGCGCTCAGGTTGCTGATCGGGTCCACCACGAAAACCTGGGGATTGAACTCATCGATCACTTTGTGGAAGGTGACCAGATGCATCTCAAGACCGTAAAGCGAAGGCCGGGCCGAATGAAACTTGAGAAGCCCCTTCTTCACCCATCGGGCGAGATCGATGCCGATGGAGCCCATGTTCCGGATGATCTGGTTGGGCGATTCCTCGAAGGCAAAATACAGGCAGCGCTCACCTCGCCGGCAGGCGGCGTCGGCAAAGGTAGTCGACAAACTTGTTTTGCCTGTGCCCGCTGTACCGGAGACGAGGACGGTGCTGCCCCGGAAGAACCCCTTCCCTTCGAGCATGGCATCCAGCTTGGGGATGCCCGTGGAGATGCGCTCCGCGGAAACAGGGTAGTCGAGCCCCAGGGAAGTGATTGGCAGAAGAGAGAGACCGCTCTCGTCTATCAGGAAGGGATACTCGTCGGAGCCGTGAGATGAGCCGCGGTACTTGACAATACGCAGGCGGCGGGTGGAAATTTGTTCCTCGATGCGGAAGTCGAGGAGGATCACGCAATCGGCCACGTATTCTTCGAGCCCGTAGCGTGTCAGGGTCTTGTCACCGCTTTCCCCCGTAACAACGGCCGTCACACCGCGGTCTTTCAACCAGTGAAAAAGCCGACGAAGTTCTGCCCGAAGGATAGTGGCATTAGGCAGCTCGGAGAAAAGTGCTTCTATGGTATCTAAGACAACCCGCTTCGCTCCGATGGAATCAATGGCATTTCCCAGGCGGATGAACAATCCTTCCAGGTCGTATTCACCCGTTTCCTCAATCTCGCTTCGCTCGATGTGGACGTGGTCCGTTGCGATGAGACCACGCGCAATCAGGCCATGGAGATCAAAACCAAGGGAAATGAAGTTCTTGGCCAGATCCTCCGGCGTCTCCTCGAAGGTCATAAAGACCCCGGGTTCTCCGTAATCCATGGCGCCCCGCATGAGAAACTCCATGGAGAAAAGTGTTTTGCCGCAACCCGCACTGCCGCAGATCAGGGTTGTCCTGCCTCTCGGAAGCCCTCCCTTGGTGATCTCATCGAGCCCCTTGATGCCCGTCGGGCATTTTTCAAGAACAGCAACATCATGTTTTGCCTTAACCATCGTCGTCTCCCAACACACCTTTACTAATCTGAAGTAATGCCCATAAGAGTAAGATACTATTAAGGCTGCTCAGGCCAAATAAAAATTAATTTATCAAAAAATCCATTACCTTGCAATAAAAAAACGTTCGATAATAAAGGCGGGAATTCTCAGGTGAATTGTGGTCCAAGGAATAAAATTAATGTAATTTCCATTAGTTCCAAACCTTGACCTTTCGTGTCTTTTTTTCTATAATAAAAAAATCGGTGTGATGAACATGGGCATTTTTTTATTAAACCCTCGACCCGCCTGGGCTGGGCGCCACGAAAGATGAAAAATACGCAAAGGATTCAAAGGGCCAAAACAAAAAGTTCAAAGTTGAAAGCTCAAAGCTCAAAATTAAAACGTTGAACGTTGAACATCGAACGTTGAACCTTTTATAGAATCCTATTTTCGTGTTAACGTATTGCAACAGCGGGATTCGGTTGTACCTTATAATAAAAAGGAGAAGTTGAAATGCCGGAATTCGTACCTGTGGAAAAATTGAAACAAATGGTCGGACAAGAAAACGGCCTAAGCGACTGGGTGCTGATTAATCAAGATAGAATCAATCAGTTTGCGGACATCACCGGACAAAAAGCTTGGATCCATGTAGATATTGAGAGAGCCAATAAAGGGCCGTTCGGCGGTCCTATTGGGCATGGAGACTTTTTACTCTCCCTGATTCCGCTGTTCAGCGCCTCGGCGAAATATGTACCGACCGGTGTGAAAATGGCCGTGAACTATGGTCTGAATAAGGTCCGGTATCTTAATCCTGTTCCTGTCGATGCGCGGGTGCGTTCCCGGATGGTCATCGCCGGTGTTGAGGAAAAAGGACCCGGCAGAATTCTTCTGACCACCACCCATACTATTGAAATAGAAGGCCAGGAAAAACCGGCCTGCATCGCCGAAAGTCTGGCCATGCTTTATTTTTGAAAAGAATGACGGTTCTGCCTTCCCATTGCCTTTCCGCTGGGGATTGATTAGTTCTTTTTTGGTTTTCGAATTTTACAGCTTTCTACGGTGTTCTCACAAGTTTCTTCACAGGGCTCGATATGGATGATGATGTCCATGGAAGGGATCGTGCGGGCTATTTCGGATTCCAGTTCAGCCGTTCGTTCATGAGCTTCATCGACCTTAAGCATTCGGCAGAACAAGACATGCAAATCGCCATAGATTTTACTGCCCGACGTCCGGGTTCGAAGTTTATGAAAACCGGCATAAGGAAAGGGCATGCTTTCCAGGATGGTAATCAGCTTCTCTTCTGTGGCTTGGGGAATGCTCGAATCCATCAAACCGACCAAAGCATTTTTGGCAATGATCACTGCCGAGTAAATAATGATAGCGCCGACGATGACGGCAAAAAACAAATCAAAAAAGATCTTTCCGGTAAAATAGGTTAATAAGATGGCTAATAGAGCGGCCGTATTGGAGTAAAGGTCGCTGGTATAATGAAGGGCATCGGCTTTAAGGGCCTGGGAACCGGTGGCTTCCCCGGTTTTTTTCAGATGTCTGGAAATAAAAAAACTGAAACTCAGGGAGAGGATCATTGCTCCTAAATCCAAGACGGAATAGTTTATTTTTTTAAATTCAATCCATTTGTGTATCGATGTAATAATGATATAACTGCCGGAGAAAACGATCACCAGGGTTTGAAAAATCGCTGCCAGATTTTCTGCTTTTCCATGGCCATAGCGGTGATCCTGATCGGCAGGCTGGCTTGCCTTGCGAATAGCCCAAAGATTCATGGCCGACATACTGACATCCAAAAAACTATCCAATCCCGAAGAGAGGATGGCCATGGAGCCGGAAAAGAATCCGGCCGTAAACTTACATCCGGCCAGGATAGCGGCTGAACAAATGGCAAACAGGAATGCTTTTTGTTTTAGGTCCATTACGGCAAAATGGAGATCGTACCCGGATGGAGGGCCATGACTTCTCCGATCAGAGAAACGTCTTTCATTCCTTTCTGATTCAATTGTTTCAAAAGGGACCGGGCTTTATCTGGAGGGACCGATATCAACAAACCGCCTGAAGTCTGGGCATCGGAGAGGATGTCGAGCAGATAATCGGGAATGGCCGGATCGACTTGCAGAGAGCGATGACAGTAATTTCGATTGGCGTGTGTCCCCGCCGGGACCAGCCCCATTCGGGAATAGTCCAGGGCATAAGGGATGATGGGAACCCGGGAAGCGAACAAGGTCATACTGCATTTGCTGGCCTGGGCCATTTCCAGTGCGTGACCCAGAAGGCCGAATCCGGTGATATCGGTGCAGGCATGGGCCCCGCATTCCTGCATGACCTCCGCTCCGATTCGATTGGATTCCACCATGACCCGGATCATGGCTTTCTCCGCCTCAGGAGAGGCCGCTTTTCCTTTTAAGGCCGTGGCAATGATACCGATGCCGATGGGTTTGGTCAGGATCAGTTGATCCCCGGGCCGGGCTCCGGCATTGGTCATGACTTTATCAGGATGGATGATCCCGGTCACGGATAGACCATATTTCAATTCCAGATCATCAACGCTGTGGCCCCCGACCAACAAGGCTCCGGCTTCATGAATTTTTTCCAGACCCCCCTTCAAAATTTCCTTTAAAACCGATTTATCCAGGGTCTTTTTGGGAAAACAAACGATATTCATGGCTGTCAAAGGTCTGCCGCCCATGGCATAGATATCGCTCAGGGCATTGACGGCCGCAATTTGGCCGAAGGTAAAAGGGTCATTGACAATGGGAGTGAAAAAATCAAGGGTCTGGATCAAGGCCAGATCATCTCGCAGTTTATAGACTCCGGCATCGTCCGAGGTCTCCCTTCCGACCAATAAATTGGGATCGGTTTCCAAAGGCAAGTCGGCCAAAATTTCCTGCAGGTCTCCCGGACCCAGTTTTGAAGCTCAGCCGGCAGCCCGGGCGCCGTTAACCAAATTAACGGGTTGTTTTTTTCTCATTTAGGCTCCTGTTAAATTTCCTTTAAAATAAAATCCTTAAATTCCTGGGCCAAAGGTGAAAGGGTCCTTTGTTTCAGGGTGATGAGATAAAAATTTCGAGACAGTGGGAGTTTCCTGACCTTGATTTCTTGAAGCCGGCCCTGTTCCAGATCCTCCGAGACCGCCCGTCGGGAAATAATCGAAATTCCCAAGCCGGCCTTTACGGCCTGTCGAACAGCTTCATTGCTTCCCATTTCAGCCGCTACCTGGAGCTCTTTCAGGTCGAGATGGATTTTTTTTAGAGCCAATTCCAAAGCTTTCCGAGTTCCTGATCCTGGCTCTCGAAGAATGAAAGGAAGACTGAAAAGATTTTTGGCATCGACGGTTTTTTGTTTTCCCTTGGCCTGTTTCGGGCCGGAGATGCAAACCATTTCATCTGTGGTCAGTAGTTGGCTGGAAATCCGCCGGTGTTCAATCAAGGCCCCGACTACTCCCAACTCAATGGTGCCTTCCAGAACTTTGTTTTGGATGTGCTGGGTATCTCCAATCCACAATCGAATTTGTATTCCCGGAAATTGTTTTTTAAAACGTCCTAGGAGGCCGGGTAAAATATATTGACCGGGGATATTGCTGCCTCCGATCAAAAGATCTCCCACCCCCTTGTCCCGAAATTGTTGCATGGCCCTCAACGAATCCTGCCGCAGGGCCATTATCTGCTTGGCGTATTGGTAAAGGAACCGGCCGGCCTTGGTGGGCACCACTTCTTTCCCTTGACGATCAAAGAGGGACAGCCCCAGATCCTGTTCCAAAAGCCGGATATGTTCACTGACCGTGGGTTGTGAAAGATAGAGAGACTGTCCGGCCTTAGAAAAACTTTTCAGTTCGTAAGCCTTGGTAAAAACTTCCAGTCGTCTAAAATCCATTTAAGTGAATCTCCGAAAGCTCAAAGCAACTTCTTACGACCCTGTTTTTGTATTAATATAAGGAGTATAAGATAAGCCCCAAGAGGGGTCAAGGAGAAAAAGCAAGAGAAAAATAAGGAGACGAAGGGGGCCTTTTGGAGAAAATGGGACTTTGCAGGCAGGACTTTAATAATAACTTGATAACGATTACCGTTTGAAGTCTTGTATTTTTCTAAAATGGAAGTTTGAAGAGTACAGGAAGTACTCCTCATTTTCTTGAAAATTTGCCCCACTGCACCGAATTTAAATATTATACCTACAACTATAGTTATTAGTCTACGGAAAAGGTTGATGATTTCCAGATGAAAGAGAGGGTAACGACCGCAGTCACTAGGCGCGAGGTACGAGCGATCCAGTGCATTGTGAGGTTAGAAACCTATTTGTAATCTCTTATCGTAATTGAAGGGAGTGCTAAAATTCTTGTCAAGTATTCTTTCAGAGAATTGCAATTGGAGTTCCTCGATATATTATCAAGTTTATCCAAATGAATTTGATTTGACTTCATAGTCAGCAAAATAGACTTTTCAATTTTTTTAGAATCAACTCCCACCTCACCATGGTCAGCAACTGAAACCGGTCCTTGTTGAGTAGATGATCTGCTTTTTAGACCCGCCAATAAGCGTCTCTCAGCAATGCCGGCCATTAAACCTCAGAGTCGGCATTCTTCTTTTTAACTGGCCAAATTAGCCCCCCAGAGCCTCATTTTCATCCCTTTGATCGATGAGCAATAAAAGGGTAGCCTTTTAAAGAATCGCGTTATTTGACCCTATATTCCCTCTGGCCCAGGCACCGACCCATAGCTCGCCATCCTGTCCTGATGTTCAGAGAGACAGGTCGTTTACAATAGTATACGGAAGGATTATCTGGGCTTCTATCCCTTCCCGAATCAAGGACAGGACCCTTAACTTTTCTGCCGGGAACCGATACCCCTCATAATCCTGGGTGAACAATAAATGCCCTCTTCGATTTCGCCAGTAGTTGCCGGCATGGTCAAAGCAAATATTGGAGGTGACTTCCAGTTCCTCGATCATCACTAAAAGTTCTTTCAGTTGTTCTTCACCAGTGAGAGTTTGCAAAGCACCGCTTTGAAAATCCTCCAAGATGGGGCTTCCCGGGGATGGGACGAAAGGGCGGGATCGTATGTAATGGGGGTTGATTGCATTAAGAACGCGGGCCGTATTACGGGCGTGTCCTTCCCATAATTCTTTTCCTCCAAGTCCCGGCATCCAGTATTCGGATAGTTGAAACCCGGCTTCCATGGCCTTCCTTCCTCCCTCGATATGCTCCAGGCTGGTAACGCCTTTTTTAACCCTTTTCAAGAGAACATCATCTCCGGTTTCCAAACCGACATGCAGCCGGTCCAAACCCGCTGCCCGGATGGCCTTCAAATCGTCCAAGCTTTTGCGGGCCAGGGTTTTAGACCGGGCATAAGAGGTCACTCTTTTCAGGGATGGAAAGGTTTCCCGCAGGTATTTCAGTACCTCGACTAGTGTTTCGGTTGGCATAGTCGGGCTGTTGGCATCCTGCAGAAAGGCGGTTTTGCCGCCGACCTGAATCCAGTTTAAGACCATGAAGAATCCATGACTGTTTATCAGATCTGGATTTCTGTTAACCATCTCAACGACAACGGCCCTGTTTATTTCCCCTTTGAAGCCGAGTTCCAAAGAAATGGTCATCAACCCGGCGCATAGGGCGTTTATGACATCGATGTCTCTTTTAATTTCCTCTGCGGACCGAAAAGAAAACTTTTCATTTTTATACATACTGCAAAACGTGCACTGGTTCCAGGGGCAGTTTCGTGTAAACCGGATCAGTAGAGAATAACTCCCTCCCTCGCTTGGTGGCCTGTACATCCCTGTTTCAAAAAAATAATTCGGTTTGGCTTTTGTCTCTATCATAACACTCACCTGCCATTTCTGTCCGCCTTATCCCGTCCGAATTTTTGTTCTTTTTATTTTCGGACACTGCTTCTTTGAAAACCGAAGGTAGGCAAGCTTTTTCCAGAAAAAGGGGACGCTGGTACAAAAACAACTTATTCTCCACCATTTGGTTATGCTTTGCCACCGAGTTTCCCTTTCCTTTAGGGATTACTTAAGGGACTTAAGTGATTAGGGACAGGTCTTGAAATATCACTTTTTCATTACCCTATCTCTTTTGACTCCATTTTAATTGTAACATAAAGAATTTCCCAAGAAACAAATCTTTTTGTGAATAGGGTTAGGGGGAATATCCAAGATAAAACTTATAGTTCAAGATTTGATCCTACTAACTGTACACTTTAAGCACGTCACTTCTTAATACAGTTTTTGGCAGGATATCCCTGCCTTTTCAAAGGCGACCTTCAGTTCCTCGCCTTTTTGCTGAAAGAACGCCTCATCCATGGCCCATTCCATCCCGTATTTTTTAAAGGCCCGGTCGGCATAATGGTAATTATACCTGTCAATCAGGGCATGGTCCACCTTTCCCTTCAGCAGGTCTGCGAGTCTGTCAGCCCCTGGAAGCATGGGGGCGACCATGACATAAGTTCTGATCTCCTCGGCATGAAGAATCTCCAAGGCCTTTATGCGCTTTTCTATCGGAGGAGCGCCCGGTTCGAAGATCCTTCGTATCCTTTCATCTGCGGTAGTTATGGTGAACCCGACCTCACTGTCTGTGGCCCTTTTCAATATCTCAATGTCCCGCAGGACCAGGGGAGATTTGGTCTGAATCACAACCGGCCAGCCGTTTTCCACGAGGATCTCAAGACATCTCCTGGTGAGCCTATACTTCTCTTCGAAAGGTTGATAGGCATCACACACTCCGCTTATCCAGACAGTTCCTTTTTTCTTTTTCCTGACCTCCCGGGCTAAGAGTTCCGCAGCATTGATCTTCACATCCACAAACTCCCCCCATGGTTCATTGTGCCCGGTAAATCTCTTCATGAACCGCGCATAGCAGTAAATGCAATTATGCCCGCATCCCACATAGGTGTTTAAGGCATAGTCATAGACTTGGGATTTCGAAAGGATGGCCTTGGCTTGGATTTCTTTAATGACCATATTTTATTTTATTATACATCATCAGTGGAAATTTTTCATTGATAGCCTTTTGGGTGTTACCGTAGGCCGACTGAAAGAGGGTTTAAGTAGATTTTATGAGGATTTAAAGAATCTTCAAACAGGCAGAATTAGGGGCAGGCTTTGAAATAGCATTTTTTCATTACCCTACCTCTTTTGTCGCCATTTTACTGGTAACACAAAAAATTTCCCAATAAATAAAGATCTTTTTATGAATATGTTTAGGTGGAAATATCCTAACCAAAAACTAATAATTTAACACCTGCCCCCCCAGGTCCCTCCTGATTGCTGCTCCATAGATGCGTTAAGTTTTCATGATTCCATATTGTTGTGAAATTTTCCCGTCCGCAATGTGTTGCAAATCATCCATGCTGGTTTCGACGCGGTTGCGACCGGCTTCCTTCCCTTTATATAGAGCAGTGTCAGCCCGACGGATAATGCTGTTAATGTCTTTATCAATCGGGAGCAACTGAGTTATCCCTGCAGTGGCTGTGATTCGAATGGTTGAAACTCCTATATTAATATCGGTCGCGGATAGTTTTTTTAAGAATCGATCGCTGATCATGACAGCCTGGTCGATACTGGTATCAGGGAAAAAAATGATGAACTCCTCTCCCCCAAAGCGGCCGATAATTTCCACGGCTCGAAGATTTTTCCGCAGCAACTCGGCTGTTCTACGAAGGACTTCATCGCCTACGCCGTGACCGTAGGTGTCATTGACTTTCTTAAAATAGTCGAGATCGAGGATGCCCAGAGATAAAGAGGTTTTCATCCGTCTGGCCCGCTCTATTTCATGTTTAAAAAGCATTTCATATTCCCGTCGGTTAAAAAGTCCGGTCAGGGGGTCCGTCGCAGCAAGTTCTTTGAGGACCTTTTCCAATTTGAGGCGCTGATCCATTTCATTTTGTAATTCGAGATTTAATTTTTCCGCTTTCTTCAGAGAGACATACTGTCTCCTCTGAATAATGGCGAGCCGGATTGTCGTTGCTGCACCGGTCACCACCGGAAGCATAAGCAGAAAGAACAAGCCGATCAAATTTTCTTTCGTAGTGCCCATAACCCATCGCGTCACCATGGTAATCACTAGGCCATAAAGTGCAGCCAAAAAAGATAGGGGAAAGCGGATGGGAATAAACATGAGCATTCCGATGAGCTGAATCATTATGACGCCGATAATCCAGTTGACGATATCCGGTCGAAAGACAAATAGCAGCATAAATCCGGAAAACCCGGCGATGGCAATCAGGGTAATAGGATAACTGATTTTAAAAATGGCCGTATTCGGCGTGATCTTGAAAAACATCATGAGCAGCATGACGGCTATAATGACACGGTAGGCCAACAGATAGTAAAATGGCCTTGTTGGTCCAAGGGCCGTGTAGTCCGGAAGAGCAAAAAGTAACAATAACGCCCCCCAGATCATCAGAACAATCTTCAACTGCCTGGTTATGGTGGGTTGGACATGTTTTTGAAAAGATCGTTCCATTTCGGGATCTAAAAACTCAGATGACCACCATGATATTTTATTTCCGAAGGTATTTGTGTTCATAGGCGACTCTCCCACAATGCCAAGCCTCGTTTTCTATCTAAACACTCATTGCACAGTTTTATTTAAAAAAATAGTTAAATATCATCAACCGTCATCCGTTGATGATACAGCAAACGAGAATAGGACCAGGTCTTGAAATATCACTTTTTCATTACCGTGCCTCTTTTATCGCCACTTTAACTTGCAATTCCCCGTAGCTTGCTACGGGGACACCACTGTGGTAGGCAGAGGGAATGACTGATGAGGTTGTTAAAAAAGGCAATCATTGTGCCTGGCAAATTCATGATCATGCAGTC
>JBEKPQ010000079.1:0-18673 GCA_049520575.1 Thermodesulfobacteriota bacterium
CCCACCGATACATTCGGTCATACCGTAGGCCTGTTCGAACTTGGGGCCGAGTTTCAGGATGCACTGTTTGAGAAGTTCGGGAGGAAAGGGACTGCCCGCATAAGTAATTAACCGCAGACTGGAAAGATCGTAGGCATCCGGATTGGCTAATTGAAGCAGCCAGCCGTACAAGGTCGGTACGGCATTGATATGGGTGCATTTTTCATCCTGGATAAGCTGAAGGATGCCGTTCAGGTCGGGTTTGCGGTTGATCACGACTTTTCCTCCACCCAGCAGCACAGCAAAGGCCGGCCAGAAGGATACATGGAATAGAGGCAGCACAAAACAAGTGGCATCATTTCGATTGAAGGAATACCCGATCGTTGTGCCAACAATCCCATTCATAAGGCTACGGTGCGACATCATGACCCCCTTGGGTACGCCGGTGGTCCCCCCGGTATACATCAGGATGGCCAGGTCCTCTTCATTGGCATCCCGTCCCGGTTCATCAGGACTGGAGCTTTTGAGAAGGTCTTCATAGAAGCGATAATTTGTGGCAGGATTATCCAGGCTAATCCAGTGCCTGATATTTTTGAGATCCGGTTTTATCTTCATAACCCGGTCCTCATAGCCGTCAGCGGCGAAGAGGCAGGTGGATTCCGAATCATTGATGATTTGGACGAGTTCTTTATCCGATAATCGAAAGTTAAGGGGCGTGACACTGATCCCGATCTTGCTGGCCGCAAAATAAATCTCCAGATATTTGTGGGTATTTTCGGCCAGGACGGTCAGACGATCGTTTTTGCCGAGTCCTATGGCCAGCAAAGCGTTACCCAGCCGGTTCACGCGAGCATTGAGGTCCCTATAGGTCAAATGGGTGCCCTCAAAAACGGTAGCGATGTTGTCGGGAAAGAGAAGGGCTGATTTCCGGACTATGTCTCCTAAGGTGTACATAATGAGTCCTCCTTTGTTTTGGTTTAAATGTTTTTTTTAAGCCCAGGACTTCGGCAATCCCTGGAACTGCATGAGCATGTTCCGGCTCATCTCATTGGAAATAGGAGAAAACTGAATCTGATAGGCATCTCTTACAAACATGGAAACGGGATATTCATTGCAGATGCCGTAACCTCCGAAGATTTCCGCACCATAGGTGGCCGCATGCCGCGCGCCCTCTGCCGCAACCAGTTTGGCCATGGTTGCTTCCAGGTGATAGGGCTTGCCATTGTCGCACAGCCAGGCGGCCTTGTAGGTCAGGTTCCTTGAATTTTCTAAGTTGATATACATATCGGCCAGATAATTCTGGAGGATCTGGAAGCGACTGATCGGCCCGCCAAAGGCGGTTCTTTCCTGGACATACTTGAAACACTGTTCATAGATGGCCGCGATAATTCCCACACCCATCATGGCCACCCCAATACGTTCGGGATTGAGGACGGTCATGATCTCCATATAGCCGTTGCCGCGGGTCCCAAGCATATTTTCCTTGGGCACCTCCACGTTGTCGTAGAAAATCTCGACGCTTTCGCAGTGATGGCAACAGATCTTCCCGATCTTGCGGATGGTAATACCGGGGCTTTCCCGGGGAACCATAATCGTAGTCCAGGATCGGCTCCTCTTGGCCTCACGCTCGGTCTTGCAAATGGTGATCAGGGAATCGGCCACATGCGCTCCGGTAATAAAAATTTTCTGTCCATTGATCACCCAGCGATCACCCTTATCTTCGGCAAAGGTGGACAGAGCGCCCAGAATGTCCGTCCCGCCGCCCGGTTCGGTCAAGGCCATGCAGGTCTTAAACTTGCCCTCGGCGATGAGCGGCAAACACTTTTCTTTCTGCTCCTTCGTACCCAGTTCTCCGATAAAACGAACACCAAATCCCGAGGTGACGCCCGTCGCCAGGGCAACGGACATGGAGGCCTTGCAGATTTGCTCATACATGATCATGCTATCGAAATACCCGAGACCCTGTCCCCCGTATTCCTCGGGAACGGTGGCCGCAAAGTAGCCCAAATCGACAAACTTCTGCCACAGCTCATCCGGGGGAAAATCGACATTCTCATCCATCCAGCGGACATACTCATAATTGAGCTCCTTCTGGCAGAACTTCTGAAACGTCTGCTGGATTAAAAGCTGGTCTTCATCAAAACTGAAATCCATGGTCCTCTCCTTTATTTTTTTCTATCCGATTCAATGTTGGCCTTTTTTTGCTGATCAACCAGCATCTCCGGCTTTTTTCTGAACGACTCCATCATGGCCTGGATATCCGGGGCATAATTCAGCCACTGGATGGCATCGCGCTCGAGGGCCAGGGCGGCATCCAGGCTGCCGCATTCCAGGGAGCGCCCCATGACCTCCTTGGCCATGCGCAAAGCGATCACCTTTTTTGAACTGATATTCTCAACCACTTCGTTAAACTTAGTTTCGAACTCCTCATCCTTGAACACCCGGGTGAGAAAACCCATCTCAAACATTTCGCGGGCCAGGATATCCTTACGCCCGCTGTAAACAATTTCCCGGGCCCGATAAATGGGCATGGCCCGAGGCAAACGCACCGTGCCGCCCCAGCCGGGCAGAATGCCCATATTGATCTCCGTGGTGCCGAATTTAGCCGATTCCCTGGCATAGATGAGGTCGCACATCAGCGCCAGTTCGAGTCCGCCGGCCAGGCAATGACCGGTCACCTTGGCAATGACGACCTTTTCGCAAAGTTCAATGGCTTTGCCGATTCCGTAGCCATCGTGAGCCAGCCAGTTAAGGCCTCCCTGATGCTCAGCCAGGGAAGGGAAGATACTCAGATCTCCACCTGTGCAGAAAGCCTTTCCTGCTCCGGCCAGTATGACGACGCCTACTTCCGGTATGTCCCGGACCTTTTGAAAGGCCTCGAGCAGTTCAGCAGCCATTTCCCGGTTGATGGCGTTGTATTTATCCGGTCTGTTCAGAGTAATATTACAGACGGGCCCCTTCACCTCGAAAAGGATGGTGGTATATTCAGACATAGACAACCTCCCTTACTTTTTTCCGACAGGACGGAAATACGGCAGGAAGAAATCGCCGCGCGGTTGGAAGACAACTTCCACAGGCATATCGAAGTGGATATCCTCCGGTTTGCACTCCACGATCCGGGTCATCATTCTTATCCCTTCCTCGAGAACCACATAGGCAATGGTGTAGGGAAGCTCATCCATGAATTTTGGCTCCACATTGGCATAGGCCGTAGAGAACGTTTCAATTTTGGCTTTTCCACTGGCCTGGATCCAGCCCAGGTTGCCGGACCAGCATTCCGGGCAGAATTTCCTCGGATAGAAAATTTTTGATTGACAATCATGGCAAACCTGAATCAGCAGTTTGCCTTCTTTGGTGCCTTCCCAAAATTTCTCAGACCACGGTTGGGTTATTGGTATCGGTTTTGTCATTTCGAATTCCATGGTTAAATCTCCTTTCCCCATATTGTTGCGATGACATTGAACCCTGATCCGCCATTACTGTTCTGATAAACGTATTGGCAGTTCTTAACTTGTCTTTCACCCGCCTTTCCCATCAGCTGCCGGGCCGTTTCCACGTAGACGGCCGCGCTGACGCCCGAACCCGTATGACCTCTACCGGGTGCCTCGCCGATGGTCGACCAGGGGATGTCCCCGCCAAAAGACATCCGGCCCTGCAGGAAATATTTGCCAGCCTGCCCTGGGGGCGCAACTTCTAATGCTTCAGCCATCATAGGATGGGCCAGCGGGTAGGCCACGTAGACGTTCCAGAGGGTTACATCTTCTTTTTTGATACCGGCCTGGGCCATCGCTTCTTTAGCCGTCACCCGCCAACCTTCCTGCACCTTCGCCATATCCCTCATGACACAAGTTCCGCTGAAATACCGCATCGATTCGCCCAGCTTATAGGCCGCCGGCTTTTTCATCTTCTTGGCCTCTTCGGCAGATACGATCACCATGGCGCAGCCGCCGTCACCCAGCACATTGCTCTCTCTTTTGTGCAGCGGCGTGTTCAATAGGTCGGAAGCCAGGACCTTCTCCACTGAGGGCACTTCTTTCTTATAGAAAATGGAGTGGGGGTCCCGGGAAGCCCAACTGCGGAGGGCCGTTACGACCGAGGCCATTTCTTCCGGCGTGCATCCCGATTGATGCATATATTGATTGGCCATTAGGCCCATAATGATGTTGTAGGTGGTTCCGTAGGGATATTCCCATTGCAGATCAACCCCGGCCTTGGCAAAGAAATTAATCTGATCTGCCAAGGGAATGGTAGAATGGATCGTGACATGAGGCACTAGAACCGCCTTGGCCAAACCGTTGGTAATCCAGTACTCCGCCAGCCGTATGCAGCTCGAAGTAGTGGCGCCCCCTGCATTGCAAAGAACGGAATCCTTGCATCCTTTGAGTCCGAGCTCTTCCGGCAATTTCCCAAAGGCGAGCTCACCCGTAATCTGCGGTTGAGCTTGGGGCTCAACAATAGCAGTGGCCTCGATATCATTCTTGTGGAGTCCTGAATCCCGAATGGCCTCCATACAGGTATCATAAATGATATCCCAGTGTGTCCGTTGCGGATAAGTTCCGGTAGGCACTTCACCAATTCCAATAATGGCGATTTTTCCCTTACCCATAAATAATTCCTCCTTTCGTTATGATTTTACTTTACAACAGTACCGTTTTGTTCTATTGTTTATATCTATATTATAAAATTTTTTGGCTGTCAATCATTTTTTTTTAATTCTGAAAAAAAAATCATAAGTAGCTGAGATAACGATACTATTTAAACGGAAGTCCCTGCCGCTGGCTGGAATTAGTTCATTCTTCTTGATATCCACAGCGCTTCTGCTTTATAAAGGAACCAATAGGAGAGGACAGGCAAAATGACGGAAAACAACCTAAGAGACAAACACCCGGAGCACATGAGAATTTCCGAACTCAGCGCTTATTCCAAGACCCCAACTACGTCAATCCGCTTTTATCTGCGTCAGGGACTGCTTCCTCAGCCCCTTAAAACAAGCAAGACCATGGCCTACTATACAAAAGAACACCTCGAAAACCTTTTGGAAATTCGGAAATTAAAAGAAGAAGGGCTTGCGCTCGAAGTTATAAAAAAAATCGTCTGGAATAAAGCCTTTGAATTTTCCCGGACAGACGAAATGAATACCATGAATACCAGTAAAAGAGAGCAGATCATACGGTCCGCCGTTGAGCTCTTCCGGGAAAAAGGTTACGACGGAACAAAAATTTCCGAAATCCCGGAACGGGCTGGGATTGGAAAAGGAACTTTCTACCAGATTTTTCGTAATAAAGAGGAGCTTTTCCTTGAATGCGCCGATAGTATTTTTCGCGAAAGTGGAGAAAACGTACCAGAGATCCAGGAGGAAATCGATCCCGTGAAAAAACTCCTGAATCGGGCTTACTATTTTGGGCATTTTCAGAGCCATTTAGTCGAGATGCTCAACCTTATCCGTGGGGCAGCTCTCAAGGGTAATCCTCATGTCAAAGAGAAGCTAAATGAGGTAATTCAAAACCTTATTGAGCCGATCCGTGAAGACCTGGAAACGGCCATTCGCCAAGGGAAGATCCGATTTAAGGATAGTACCCTTCTGGCTTATTTGCTCATGGGTGCCGCTGAATATTTAGTTTATTATAATGATAATCATAAAACCAAGCTGGATGCCAACCTGGCTAAGATATGGGAGTTGGCTTTATCTGGAATCTTAAAAAGGAAGGAAATAAAGGACCGGAAAAAGCATGAAAGAAAATAGTAATTTTATGAAGATTTCTGAATTGTCAATAGCCTCAGGTCTGCCCCCTTCAACTATTAGGTATTATATCCAAGAAGGGCTTTTGCCGGCCCCCGTAAAGAGAGGGAAAACACGAGCCCACTATTCCAATCTTCAGTTGGAAGCGATTAAGTTAATCAAAAAAAAGCTGCTCAAAAAAAATAATTCTCTGCGGGTGATTAAAGAAGAATTGGGCCAGGAGCTCAGTCGAGCTCAACAGTTCGAGGAAGAGGCCGGTCCCTTAAATCGGCGTGAGGAAATCATACCCGCGGCCACCGAGCTCTTCCTTCAAAAAGGCTATAGGGAAACCAGCATTGCGGATATAGCCCACCAGGCCCAAATAAGCAAAGAGACCTTTTATATCCATTTCAGGAACAAAGAAGAGCTATTTATGGAATGTGCCGACCGGATTTTCCATGATATGTTTAACAGCGTCTGGCAAGAGATTCGGAATGAGAAAGACCGGTTCAAACGCATTGTGAAACGCGGCCAGGCTTTCTATGCCTCTTATCAGAAATGGATTGAAATGATGGACCTGGTCAGAAGTCTGGCCGTAGGGGATAATCCGGCCTTTAAGAAAAAATTTAAAGAATTGCTCCATCAAATGATCTATCCGATGATCCGGGAACTCGAATATCTCAAACAAGAAGGCCGGCTTCGGAAAGAGATCGACACCACCCTGGCCGGCTATTACCTTATGGGCCTGGCCGAGTATGGGGCCTCTTTAATAAACGAGAGGGCCTACTCTGCTGAGAAAATCCTTAAGACCATTATCGACATCATACAATACGGCATTTTGAACTAACTATGGCTGAACGTTCGGAAAAAATGGGGGACAGTTTTGGGATACCTGGACCAAATGGCTCCCAGAGAGGTTGATTGGCTAAGCCAGAGGACAGTCTGTTTTACTGATCTAAACTAAAATATTGGAGTATGCAAAATTTTTGGATTAGCAAATCCCGGTATTTTATTAGACTGGGACCCTCAATTTGGAGGGGGTCCTTAAACAATTACGATTTGAACTCCTCGGATTTTCCAAAAATGAAAATCTGAGGATTTCAGGAAGAAGTCTTCGAAACAGCTCAAACTTGCTGTCATATCAAGTCATGTTTTTCAGATGTCAATTTTTTCACCATCACTATATATCGTGGGTGATGTCTCTGGTTTAAACCCGGAATCCAGTTCACACCGAAGAACGAATAACAAATCGATATAAAAATCGGATCACCTGTTTTCTGGCCATTAAGAATCTGACGTTCCGAAAGCCATGACGCCAGGTCATTTTGGAGAGATCGTCTGAAACGATTAACAAAGCCGCCGCTTCAATCCCCCTGAAAGCAGCGACCGTAAAAAGGGCCGAGGTCTCCATATCCACGCCCAGTACACCCTGAGATTGCAATGCCTTCAGTTTACCTATGGTTTCCCGGTATGGGGCATCGGTGGTCCAGATCGGCCCTTGTTGATAAGACAGCCCTTCCTGTTTCATACCCATTTTCAGATCAGTTAACAGGGGATAAGAAGGCCGGGGTCTTATTTCGTCCAAGTAATGTCGGGAAGTCCCTTCTTCACTGATGGCCTCATCAGGCAGAACGATGTCTCCTGGAGACAAAGTAGGGCTGAGCCCCCCAACCCAGCCCAGAAGGATAACACGCCGAGCCCCAAGGACGATCAGCTTTTCCAAAATCATGACCGCCTGAGGAGCCCCGACCGCTGGTCCGGCCACCGTAATCTTTCTGAGGGACTCGGCAGATTGATACACCCGCAAAAAATTATTTTTAAAACAAAGAGCACCGGCCTGGCTGCACAATCGATTCATGCGCTGAAAATCTCCGGGGATGGGTATGAGGAGGACCAAGGGGTCAATACTGGGTTCGGAACGGGATTTTTTAGGATCGATTATGCAGGGGGAAAAATCCGCCATGGTCAGGCTCGATGTTTTCTGGCCCGGCTCAACATTTCTCTGGCCACGGATATGGTCTTGGAAGAAGCAGAAGATCCGCTCAGCATGCGGGCCATTTCTTCGACCTGTTCTTCTTCCCGAAGCAAACGGATCTTGGTCTGGGTCCGTTTATCACGGGTCTCTTTGACCACCTGGAAGTGAGCCTGGGCAAAAGCAGCGATTTGAGGCAAATGGGTGATACAAACCACCTGGTGGGTTTGGGATAATTGTGCCAGCTTTCGGCCCACAGCCTCTCCCAGGCTTCCTCCGATCCCGGAGTCCACTTCATCAAAAACCAGGGTTTCCAGGGAATCCTGATGAGACAGCAACCCCTTGAGGACCAGTAGTATCCGGGAAAGTTCCCCGCCTGAGGCAATCCGGGCCAAAGGCCGCAGGCCTTCTCCAACATTGGGAGCAATATAAAACTCCCCCTTTTCTATACCGGTCCGGCTCAAGATAGTCCCTTCATACAGATAGTTTTCATCGGCCTCCCCCTCGGGAACGAGAGGGGAAAAAACCATTTGAAATTGACAACCCCCCATGCCCAGCCCTTTTAATTCTTTTTCGACTTGAGCGGTCAAATCCAAGGCCGCTTTTTTTCTTTTCTGCGACAGATCCTGTGAGATTTCAAACAGCCGTTTGCGTCCTATTTGAATTTCCTCTTCCAAGGCCTTTCGCTTATAAGCCTGGTCTTCTCCTTCTTTTAAATTATTTTCAATTTGTTCCCAATAGTCCAAAACCTCGGCGACCGTTGGGCCGTATTTGGCGGTCAATCGCTGGATGCGGTCAAGCCTTTCCTCGACCTGTTCCAAGATTTGAGGATCAAAAATCAAACGGGAAAGGTAATCCCGTAACCCGGTGGTGATCTCCGTCAACTCCACTTGAAGGGTTTCCAGGTCCCGAAACAGAGGTTGAAGCTCGGTATCCACTGAAGCCGCCGACCGGATCAGATCCTTGGAAAGAGAAAGGGTATTCAAAGAGGAATGTTCTTCTTCAGACAAGGACTGCTGGGCCTGGTGTACCTTCTCATAAATCTTTTCCGCCTGTTGGAGAACCCTTTTTCGCTGTTGCAGCTCTTGATCTTCTCCAGGATGGAGATCGGCTTGTTGAATCTCCTGGGCTTGAAAAAGCCACAAGTCTTTTTGACTCTTCCGCTTCTGTTCCTGATCAATAAGTCCCTGCCAGGCCTTGATTCGATCTTCTAAAAAATCAAATCGGTTCTGAACTTCTTTTCGCAAAGGAAGCAAATCGGCAAAGCGGTCCAAGAGGAAAAGATGCTGGACCGGATTCAACAAAGATTGATACTCATGCTGGTTGGAGATCCCAATCAGGGTGCGGGTTACCCGGCTTAATGTGGTCTGATTGGTCAAGCTTCCATTGATCCAGGCCCGGCTTTTTCCGCCAGTCTGTATGGACCGTTTGATCAGGAGTTGATCCTCGGCCGGCAGGCCCAAGGATTTAAGAAGTTCTTGAAAAAAATTATCGGCCGGAAGGGTAAAAAGGGCTTCAACCCTGGCTTCCTCCGCACCTTGACGGACGGTGTCTGGAGTAGGTTTCTCGCCCAGTAGGAGATTGACCGCCTTGATAATGATCGATTTCCCGGCCCCGGTTTCTCCGGAAAGAATATTTAATCCCTTGGAGAACGAAAGGGCCATCCGGTCAATGAGGGCCAGATTAACGATTTGTAGTTGATCAAGCACTGCCGCTTTCCCTCTGACGGTCTATGGGTTAAAAGCTCAAAAAAACTATTTTTCGTTTCAGCGGTGAGTTCTTTACCAGTCGTCACAAAAAAGGCCCTCTATTTTCCATAAGTCTTTAGAGGGCCTCTAATGGTTTCCCGGCAGCATGACCATGCCTAAAGTTTCATGACATTGGTTGCCTGCGGGCCCTTTTCTCCGTCTTTCACTTCGAACTCCACATCCTGTCCTTGTTTCAAGGTCTTAAAACCGTCCATCTGAATAGCCGAATAGTGCACAAAGACATCGGCTCCCCCCTCCTGTTCGATAAATCCAAACCCCTTGGCGTCATTAAACCACTTCACTTTCCATTTACTCTTCATTCATGCCCCTCCTTATAACCATAAAGCTTTACGGAAATAAAACCCGTCGTCAGGCAGAATAAAAAAAGGTAAAAAAGTCGTGTGCCCTTTTTTACCTTTATTTTTTAAGATGATTCATGGGGGAAACCAATTCGCTTTGGTGGCGAAATTAGCATAGTGGATTGATCCTTGTCAAGGATTTTTATCATTTTTTTAGTCGATTTACATCTGGGACCAGCCGGTCAAGGAAAAAGCATAGGTGGTCGGCGTCTGAGATAAAAAAGCATTGGAGATTTGGGAAACCCTCTCGAAGTGCAATCCCCCTGATTGAACGATACTTCCTTGGCAAACAACGGTTCCCATCAGTTTACCGGCTCCTGTTTTTTTAACAGTCCCATTGGACCAGAATACTCCTGCGATCTGAGAAAAGTCATTTAAGCCAATATCCCTACCGGCAATAAAGACCGTATCTAGGCTATGATTCCCATTGAGACTGGTGGAACCATTCAGGGTAATTGAACCTGTAGTCACAATGGTTAGGCCTGACAAATCGTTTCCTGTTAGAATCAGATCGCCTTCAACAAAAATCAAAAGCCCTTTCTGATCACCGCTGAGGACCAAACTCTGTTGACCGAAAAGGATTTGGTTTGCCGACTGTTGGGCCATGGAACGGTAGTCTTGAAATTTCTTTTCGGAAATTATCGGCACTTCCAAAGGAGCGAGATAATCCGGCCGCATCGAGTCAAGGGATTGGGTAACGGGAAATTGATTCTGCTTGTGTTGTTCAATGATCGAAGAAGGTTCTATGGAGTATCCCCGGTTGGCGTGCAGATTTCCAAATATTTCCAACTGACCGCTTAGGTTGAGTTGACCGGCGGTGACGATCCCCATTTTAAAAACCGAGGGTACATCCATCGGCCCCCCTGATTGAGCGCAATAAATCGTGGCCCGAACACGGCTTAAGCCGTTTGAACTGGAGTCTTTCCCAACCATGATCACTTCGGCATAAGTAGGGACATCCTGGGGATCATATCGCAAGGCATTGATCCAGAATTTGATACCTGTACTTTTTAAATCCTCGGGCTCCATAATGGGGAAGTTCATTTCCTGACCTGTTTTTTTCTGTAAAAAATCACCAGGGTTTTGACGATAATAGGACAAAAGCTGCTGCAGTCCGGCCTCGGCCGCATATGTGGCTTGAAGGCTTTGATTGTAATTGGAACTGATGTTCAGTTCAGTATGGGAAGTTAAAAAAGCAGTGGATCCCAGGAGAGTCAAAACCAATAGAACCATCATAACCCCTACCAAGGCGGCTCCTTTTTGTTGTTTTAATGGAGACATGGATTATTACCCCTTCAATTCTTAAAATTAAGTTTTAAAGTTAATTCCTTTTCATAATTTGGGTGCTCATGGTCAACACTCTTTCTTTTGCCGTGGGAGGAAAGTTGATTCGAACGGAAAGCCGAACCTGGAACAAATCAGATTTTATTGGAATTATTTTTAAATCAATGATATCCTCAGCCAAGGGTTCAAAGCCACAGGCATTGATTTTTCTTTTAAGAACCGGGATACCCGGATCATGATATTTCCCTCCCGGATCGTTTTGATCATTAAAAACCGCATAACTGACCAAACTGATCTCACCCACCTCCGTTCCAGGCAAATAGGAATTTTTCAGCCCTTGGTTGCCTGGTTGAAAAGGATCAGTGTCGATGATCAGCGTTTGCCCTGCAATGGCTTTGACCTGTGCCGTTTCTGCCGGCTTACCGATATAAATCGTATCGGAAATATTATATTGGGCCTCGCTTTCCGAACCGCTTAAGGACAGTCTGATCGAGGTGTCGCCGGCCAAGGCTTGTTGGGCCAAGGTCGTTGGATTAGTCTCACTTGACAGGAGAATCACCAGAGAAAGAATATCCGGATTATCCCCTCCCGAGGTCACGGTAACGGTCCCGTTGGGAGTCACGATTTGGGGGGTCTTGGGAATAAAGGAACTGGGAATCCAGGCCGTTAGATCTTTTAAAAAAGATTGATCCAAAAGGGGATATCCCGCACTCCTAAAATCACGAGCGATTATTTCCAAACCAGCCCTGAGTTCTTGCTGTCTCTGGACGATATTGGCTTGCGTTTTATAAGCCTCGGACTGGGATATAAAAATTTGGCAAAATGTACCCAGGGCCACTCCCAACAGGGTCAAGGCAATCAGAATTTCGATCATGGTGAATCCTTGAGAACTGAGTTCTCTTTTCATGTTAGCCCTCCTGTACTTTCACCCTTCCCTGAGAAGAAAGGGTAATTTTTTTCTGCCCGGATGAATTTCTTAAGACAATGGTAGTTCCGACCGCCGCCCCTCGAGGCAAAAAAATCGGATTATTAGTGCTGCTCTCCAAATCCACCCCAGGATAGTAATAGGGATTTCGGGGATCATTGAATTTTCGCAAGATCCCTTCCTGAATGCCAGGCCATTGGGAACTCCCGGTTAAAGATTCCCGTTCTAAAAAGTACTGTTTTTGTCCGGAGTCAATCCGGATCCGGTAAAAGCAATTTTTCCCTATGGCCTTCATTCGGGCCAACTGAAAATCCGAAACCAGACTTTGTACCGCCCCTTGAAGACGATATTTGGGGATAAACTCCTGAAAACCATAACAACCTAAAGAAGAAACCAGGCCCAAAAGAAATAGGGAAAAAATCGTCTCGATAAAAGAAAAGCCTGAACTATTTTTTCTAAATAACATATTGGATTACCTCCTTGTGTCGAATGAGTTGGAAAAGAATGGCTTTAACCCCAGACCATTACTGATAATTTTCCCTATAGGTCTGTGTGAATCAACGGCTAATAAATTTGAAAAGTGAGCTGCCCGAATAGAATAGAAAATGAAGAAAATTAACCGAGATACCAGTTCAAAAGGGCAGTACCGAAAAAGAGATGAATAACAGCCCCCAAAGAAAGAAAAGGGCCGAAAGGAACGGCATAGGTGCGATCCTTCTTCCAAATCAGGATCAATCCGAGACCCACCAGGGTCCCTAAAAAGGAGCCAAAAAGAAGGGTGACCAAAACCCCCGGCCAACCGAGAAAGGCACCGATCATGGCCAATAATTTGATGTCCCCTCCTCCCATGCCTTCTTTTTTGGCCAACCATTGGTAGCCGAAAGCCAAAAGCCATAACAGGCCGCCCCCCAATAAAACGCCTATCAAAGAGGGCCACAGGCCCGGGGACCCAGTCAGCCAGGAAAAAACCAATCCAATCCCTATTCCTGGATAGGTGATCCAATCGGGTATGATTTGATGAGACAGGTCGATAAAAGAAATGACCAACAGGGCTCCGAACAAAACCAGGGCCTGAAAAAAGGCCCAGGAAAGGCCGAACTCCCAGCCGATCAGAACCGTGGCCACACCGCTCACTCCTTCGACCAAGGGATATTGATAAGAAATTGGGGCATGACAATATCGACATGACCCTTTTAATAGCAAAAAGCTTACCAATGGCAGATTATCCAGAATCGAAAGGGGATGCCGGCAATGGGTACATCGGGAACCGGGCCAGACAATGGATTCCTCCCGGGGCAAACGGTAGATGCAGACATTATAGAAACTACCGAGAACCAATCCGAAGAAAAACAGAAATATCAAGAAAAACCAATGAGGTATCATGATCAGTCTTTGCCCCCAGGCCATCGTAGTGGACAAACCTCTTTCTTGTATAAAAGGTCGGAGATCATTTGACAAGACTTTTTTCTTTAAGGTATAATAAAATTTAATGTCCGGCCAGAGACGGATAAGGAGTTTGGATTGAAATGGTAACCGGATTACCAGGGAAGGGAAACTCTATTCCCGGTTTCGATCGTATTTTGAAAAAATAACACAACAACAGTATGCGGAAAAACTCAATTTTTCAGGTTGCTCAAAAAGGTCCAGATACAAGGCGCCTAAAACCCCGAGGAATGAGTCGTACATAGAAGTACGTCGCAATAAGCCTGCCCCGCCAAAAGGCGGGGAGGGATGAGGGCAATCCCGGTGTTGGCGGGATTGTTGGGCCTTTTTCAGCAACCTGTTAAGGAAATGAGATGATCCTAAGAATAAATCCATCCAATCCACAAAAACGGCTGATCGACAAGGCCGTAGATGTCCTCAAGGCCGGAGGGGTTATTGCCTATCCAACCGATACGATCTATGGATTCGGCTGTGACATATATAATAAAAAAGCCATTCAACGCATTTATCAAATCAAGAAAAGAGACCTTAAAAAACCTTTCAGCTTTATCTGCTCGGATTTAAAAAATATCAGTCTCTATGCCCAGGTCACCAACCAGGCCTACAAGATCATGAAACGGTATATGCCAGGTCCCTACACCTTTATCCTCCTGGGGACCAAACTGGTCCCTAAAATCATGCTGACTAAAAGAAAAACCGTGGGCATCCGGGTGCCGAACAACAATATCTGCCTGGCCATTGTAAAAACCCTGGGCAATCCGATTATCAGCACTAGTGTCGGATTTTCAGGAGGTGAGGTCTTGTCCGATCCATCCTTCATCGAAGATACTTTTGGATCCCAAATTGATCTGACGATTGACGGCGGTGTAACAGCCAATCAACCATCCACTATCATTTCGCTGATCGACGATGAGGTCGAGGTGATAAGAGAGGGGTTGGGGGAGTTTCGTCAGTTTTGATAAAAAACAGGCGGGACCAATAAAAGCGGGGTTGTGGTCCAATGGGCTGGAAGGGATTGTTTGATCTCCTCCATAGTTTCACTGAAAACAAGGTCCCAAATCGAGAAGCGTTTCTTTTCCGGAAAAATCAGTTTAACCTCGCCCGAAAGGCCGACCATCTTCTTGGCCAGGTCCACAGCGTCTTCGAAGCTGCCCAATTCATCGATTAATCCCATGGTTTTGGCCTGCTGCCCGGTGAAGACTCTCCCATCGGCTATTTTCTCCACTTGTTCCCGGCTTAAATGGCGCCCCTTGGAAACAACATCTATAAACTGTTGATGGACGTTTTGAACCACTTCTTCCAGGAGACGGCGCTCTTCCGGCTTCATTTCCCTAACCGGTGAGCCAATATCTTTATAAGGACCGCTTTTAATCGCTTCCCGACTGACTCCGATTTTTTGGAGGAGCTCTTTAATATTGGACACCTCCATGATCACCCCGATACTTCCGGTCAGAGTCGCCGGATTGGCTACAATTTTGTCGGCAGCCAGGGCCACATAATAACCTCCTGAAGCAGCCACATTCCCCATAGAGGCAATCACTTTTTTCTTGGTAACGGTCCGTTGTACTTCCCGATAGATTTCTTGAGAAGCGGCTGTCCCGCCTCCGGGCGAATCAATTCTGAGGATAATCACCTTGACACGGTTGTCTTTACGATATTTTTTTAATTGTTCCACTACACCCCTGGAGTCGGTGATAACCCCCCGTATGGAAACCACTCCGATACGATTTCCAAAACTGAGGCCGACATCCTCTTCGAGAAAGAAGGTTATTCCCCCCCAAAGGACCAGCAAACCACAGGCCACCAAGCTGTAGATCAATATTCCAAACAAAATCGGATGTTTTTTTTCGGACACGTAGATTACCCGGAAAAGTGTGGAAATAAAAGTTTCGAGTTCGGAGTTCGAAGTCCGGAGTAAAAGCTTAACTCCGAACTCTCCACTCCGAACTGAGATATCGTTTTTTTACGAAAGCACTTTACCATTTTAATAAAAGAAAAGCTTCCCCAGGAAGGAGGTCGGGATCAGGATTCATCCGAATCCAGGGAAAACTTATTTTTATTTTCCATTTCCTCACGAAGCAGATCACCCAGATTCGAACTGGCTTCTTTGGAACTATTCAGATACTCCTTGATCAAGGTCTGATCTTCCTCCTTCTTGGCTCGGCGAACGGAAAGCCCGATTCTTCGCTCTTTCTTGGCGACATTGATTACCTTGGCCGTAATGGTATCCCCCGTCTTAAACAGCCCAACAGGAGTTTTAATCTTCTCCTTACTGGCTTCCGAGACATGGACCAGCCCTTCCACGCCTTCCTCAATCTCAACAAAGATCCCGAAATCGGTTACATTGGTGATAACCCCGGTAACGACAGATCCTGTAGGATATTTTTGGGGAATCGCTTCCCAAGGATCAGGTTCCAGTTGTTTGACTCCTAAAGAAAACCGTTCCTGTTCCTTATCGATATGGAGGACTTTGGCTTGAATCTCCTGCCCTTTCTTATACAATTCCGAAGGGTGTCTCACCCGCTTGATCCAGGAAATGTCCGAAATGTGGACCAATCCGTCAATGCCTTCGTCAATCCCAATAAAAAGGCCGAAATCGGTAATATTTTTTATTTTACCTTCGATCACGGTTCCTACCGGATATTTTTCGGCAATTACATCCCAAGGGTTGGGTTCGACTTGTTTCAGGCCCAGAGAAATCCTTTTTTTATCCGGGTCCACGGACAGGACTACGGCCTCTACAATTTCTCCCACCGAAACAATCTTGGAAGGATGCTTAACCTTTTGAGTCCAGGACATTTCAGAAACATGGACCAAGCCTTCCACACCATTTTCCAATTCAACAAAGGCCCCATAATCGGTCAAGTTGATGATCTTCCCTTTGACCTTCTGGCCGATCGGGTACCTCTCCGTCACCGTCACCCAAGGATCAGAATGGAGTTGCTTTAATCCTAAAGAAACCCGATGGCGTTCCCGGTCGAAATTTAAAACCATGACCTGCATTTTTTCGCCTATCCTACAAAGTTCAGAGGGATGGCTAGCCCGACCCCAGCTCATATCGGTGACATGCAAGAGACCGTCGATTCCTCCCAGGTCGATAAAGATCCCGTAGTCGGTAATATTTTTCACTATGCCTTCCAAGATTTGGCCGTTTTCGAGGGTATTCAAAATTGTATTTCTATGTTCATCCCTTTCTTTCTCCAGAAGAACCCGGCGGGATAGAACTACATTATTCCTTTTTTTATTGTATTTGAGTATCTTGAAGGAAAAGGTAGATCCTAATAAATGATCCATGTCGCGAATCGGCTGCAGGTCGATCTGAGACCCGGGTAGAAAAGCAGGGATACCGATATCCACGGTCAATCCGCCTTTGACTTTTCCGACGATCTTGCCTTCAATCACCCCATCATCACGGTAGATTCGGCTGATTTCATCCCAAACTAAAATCTTGGCGGCCCGTTCTTTGGAAAGCAGGATATCCCCTTCTTCATCATCACGCTTTTCAATCAGGACATCCACCCAGTCACCGGTTTGCGCCGTTATTTCCCCGGAAGGGGTTAAAAACTCACTAATGGGAATGCGACCTTCCGATTTGTAGCCGATATCAATCATGACGTGTTCCTTATCAATGCCGACAATCCTTCCTTTGACCACTTCTCCTTCCTGAAAAGTTTTTAGGCTTTCTTCATATAATTCTTTAAATTCCTCTTCCCCCGGGTTCCCCGAGGACCTCTCATTCAGGATCTTTTTTTCTTTAGTCTGGATTTCGTGTTCTGGGTTACCCATTTCCTCTGTGTTTTTTTCCATCAGCCTTTTGTCCCCCTAAACTTCCTTTTTTCTCCTCAAGAACCGTAGGCCTGTCGCACCTTTTTTCTTCCCGGTCCGTTCCTTCTATTTAGTAATTATGATAATCTAAAATTATATATCAAAAATATTAATAAAAATCAAGCTTATTTGAAAATTGCTACTGCCCGCATTAGGCGGAGAGGGAATCATCAATCGGCGAGACTGTATCCTTAATTATTCGGGAGCGAACGGTCTGGACCACGTCGTCGATAGACAAATGGGAGGTATCGATGATCTGGGCATCCGCGGCAGGACGAAGAGGAGACAAGGCCCTTTCCTGATCTTGACGGTCCCGATTTTCCATTTCCTGTTTCACTGCTTTAAAGGAAAAGTATTGCCCTCTTTGGATCAATTCTTTGTATCTTCTTTTGGCCCGCACTTCTAAAGAAGCATCTAAAAAAAATTTGTATTTCGCCTGAGGGAAAATAACCGTTCCCATGTCTCTCCCTTCGGCAATAAGCGCTCCCTTCTGGCCAAGGTCCTTTTGCTTCTCGGCTAAAACGGACCGGACTTCAGGTTTCATGGATATCTTTGAAGCCAATTGGCTGATTTCCGGGGTTCGAATTTCCCGGCTGACATCTTTCCCTTGAACCCAGACCTTTTGTGCGATCCCGGTCCCTTCAATAACAAATTCCACTCCCTTTAAAAACAGGACAAGGGCCTTCCCGGACAATCCCTCTTTTTTTTGTTCTTTCAATACCCAGGCCATCAGACGGTACATGGCACCGGTATCCAGGCAATCCCACCCTAACTGCTCGGCCAACAGCCTGGCGACTGTGCTTTTCCCCGACCCTGCCGGACCATCAATGGTGACAATCGATTTGGATTTAAGCATGTTTTTTCGAAAAGGAGACCGAGGGAATCAAAGGTCCAGGGTGTGAAAAAGTTTTTAATATGAAGGGCACGGTTTACGGTTTTTCCTTGAACCTCAAACCTCGATCCTAAGACCTCCAATCATTTAACTCCCTAAGTCCTTTCTTTTGTTATCCAACACCTGTTTCAACACCCTCAAAAAACGCTGGTTTTCTTTGGGAAGCCCGACATTGACTCGAATAAACTCATCCAAACCGTAACTTTGCATGGAGCGAATAATGACCCCTTTTTTCAGCATGGCTTCATAAACCCATTGGGCCTTCAGGGGAATTTTTATCAAAAGAAAATTGGTCTGAGAAGACAAATAGACAAGGCCCATTTGGGTCAATCCCATTTCGATTGATTTCTTGCCCTTATGGATGAGAGCCATGGTTTTCTCATAAAAGGCCTGATCCTTTAAGGCACCCAGAGCCCCGGCCTGGGCCAGGGAGTTCACATTAAAAGGTTGCCGCACCCGATTGATATAATCGGCCAGGTCAGGCCGGGCCAGGCCATAGCCGATACGCAGACCGGCCAAGCCATAGG
>JBEKPQ010000080.1:0-18564 GCA_049520575.1 Thermodesulfobacteriota bacterium
CAGTCGCTGGGTAAAACTTCTCCCCGCAAAACTTAGGCAGCCACTCCTCTTTCTGTTCCTCGGTCCCATACTCCAGAACCGGTATGGCCATCAATAGCGGTGATAGGGCCCCTATGGCCAGACTGGCATCCCCCCAGGCCAGTTCTTCGGCCATGATGGCCGCATTGACGGCCGAGCGGCCCATGTCATATCCCCCAAATTTCTCGGGGATGATATTGGGACAAAATCCCAACTCCCAGACCTTGGCTAAAAGCTCGGCCGGCAATTCGTCTTTCTCATCGCAATCCCGGGCAACCGGCCTCATCTCCTTCTCGGCAAACTTGCGCATCATGTCCTGAATCTGTTTCTGGTCTTCATCTAATGTAAAATCAGCCATCTATCTTCCTCCTTCTTTCTTTAGGATTCCTTATATCTTAAGTTGGGAACATATCGGAATTCCCTAATTCCTACAGGTCATCCGCGGAAAATCTTCGGCATGGGTTCAAAGCGCATCCAATACTTCCGAGCGCTCGTTCACTTTTTCACCTTTTTACCATAGTTATCCCGAAGAAGTCAAGGTAAAAAAGGGGTGAAAAGGGTCAAAAAGGAAATATAAAAAAAATTTCTTGACAGGAAGTCGGCTTCCCTTATAACTTAGCAAAGTTAATAGAGTAAGTTTTATTTATTAGGTCGGATCATCGTAAAAAAATTCGGTTTATTCGAAACATCTTACAGAAAATAAAAACCCAAGAAGGAGGAAAGAAATGAAGATTGAAGACATCAAAACAATTGGAGTGCTCGGCGGTGGTGTAATGGGCCAAGGAATCAGCCAGGCGGCGATTATGGCCGGATACAAGGCTATCTGCCGTGATCTTACGGATGAATTGGCCGCCAAGGCCAAAGACGCCATCGCTAACGGCCGTTTCGGTTTGGCAGGCGGTGTCCAACGCGGTAAGATAACCCAGGAACAGGCCGACAAAGCCCTAGCCCTGTTGTCTACAACCAGCAAGATCGAGGACATGAAAAACGTTGACCTTTTGATAGAGGCTATTGGTGGTGGCCCAGGCCAAATGGAAAACAAAGACATGAAGTTGAAGGTGTTTGCCGATTTGGATAAGGCAATCAATAAGAACGCCATTTTCGCCAGCAACACCTCGTTTTTTACCATCGCTGATCTGGCGGCAGTGACGACCCGTAAAGACCGATTCATCGGCATGCACTTCTTCAGCCCGGTAACTGCTATGAAGGGCTGTGAGGTCATCTATACGGCCGATGTAAAGCCGGAGGTGGTTGACATCATTATGGAGTTAGGGCGTAAAATGGGCAAGTTGACCGTAAAGGTCAAAGATATCCCGGGTGACACCGGCTTTATCGGGAATCGGATCTATCGGGTTCTAACCATGGAAGCCTTGAATATCGTCAAAGAGGGTATCGCCACGGCCGAAGACATTGATAACGTCATGATGACCGGTTTCAACTGGCCTGCCGGCCCCTTAGGCATGGGGAAAGGCGCACGAGGCGGTTGGAAGTAAAAGAAACGAAATTTATTTTAAGCCGATATCAGGGGGGCGATGTCAATCGCCCCCTTTTTTTGGCCTCAGGGAAAAGGGGAAAACATTTTACGTTCTGATCCTGATCAGTAACCTCGCTGTTTATCCACTTCGTTAATTAACGTTTTTCCGCATTGGTAGCGTCTCAGATTTTCGAGGAATATCTCCATCACCCGATCGAAATAGAACGGGGTTGAACCGGCATAGTGCCCGGTAATGACAACATTTTCCATGTCCCACAATGGTGAATTCTGAGGCAACGGTTCCGTCTCAAAGACATCAAGGCCGGCCCCGGCGATCCAGCCTTCCTGTATGGCCTTGATCAGGGCTTTTTCCTGGATGATGGACCCTCGGGCGATATTGATGATGCGGGCCGACTTCTTCATGCCTTTCAGCTCTTTTTCTCCGATCATCCCTTTGGTCTCCGGGGTCATGGCTGCAGATATAACGACCCAGTCGGATTGGGACAACAAGTCCATAAGACCTTCCGGACCGTACATTCGATCCACATAGGGTGACAAGCGCTCTGGATTCCGCCGTATAGCCAACACCTTCATGTTCAATCCTTTGGCTTTTTCGGCCGTCTTTTCCCCGATCTTCCCGAGACCGATCACTCCCATGGTCGCTGCCTCAAGCTCGACAACCCGTCCACTTCGTGTCCACCGGTGATCACTCTGTTTACGGATAGAGAGGTGAATATCCCGGGCCAGCGCCAACATCAGGCCCAGAATATGTTCGGCAATCGGTATGGCATGCACCCCCGAGGCATTGGTCAAAATAAATTCCTTTCCAATAAGGTCCGGAAAAGTCGACAACCAGTCCGACCCGGCATAATCCTGCTGTACCCAGCGCAGATTGGGAAGCTCACGAAAGCGGGCGGGCGCGAGCATTCCGAAAACCACTTCGGCCTTTAGGGCAAACTCATTGATCCGGTTCTCCCACTCCTGTTTGTCTTTAATGATAACCAATTCGGCATCGGGAGCAGCCTTTTTAATCCTCTCCAGGGTTTTTTCGTTCAAGGTCACGGCATTGATAAACAGGCCGTAAGGAATAATCATGGTGCTGATCTTATGTTCTCTCATGACAAACTCCTGATTAGTCAACCCAGTCATTGGACCAAAGTAATGCCAAGATTAATGCCGCCTGGAATAGAAAGATCGTTTCTGTTTGCGGTTCAGCGTTTGAATGGGAATTCGTTGGTGCCCCCGGCGAGACTTGAACTCACGGCCTACAGATTAGGAATCTGCCGCTCTATCCACCTGAGCTACGGGGGCTTAAAGAAAATATTAATGGATTTTTGAAAAGAACTCAATAAGAATGTTCTTGGGGCGTGAGCGATTATCCAGCCTGGTTTTTTAAGTACCCAATAAAACCTTCAATACTGTTGGCCATAAAGAAACGTTCTCTTTGTTGGGACAGGTCGTCCATTTGATAAAAACAGGTCAATAGGGGATCCTTTTCCAAAAGGTCCTCAGTCGCCCGTTCCACCACATCTGCAGGTCCAGATTTGAGGACCTTGGCAACGCAGTCTTTCCAGCGAAAAAGCTGCTCCCGATATAATCCCAGGATTTTTTGACTGCTCGAATAACTTCCGGCATGGCCAAAATAGATAGTCTGATCCGGTAAAGCCAACATCTTGTCCACACTATTCAAGGTTACCTCAAAGAAAAAGCGGGGCGGGGTCGGCGGGCGAAGATAAATTTTTTCCCCAAAGGACAAAAAAATGCCGGCCGATTCTCCGCAAAATAAAAAGTCATGATAAGAAAAACTCAGATGATAGGGGGCATGTCCAGGTGTTTCCAGAATGGTCAGCCCATTTAACGACCAGACATCATGAGGGATAAGACGTTCCGCTGGAACCGGATCTATAGGACCGTAGGCGATGGCCTTCTCTCCCAAGGTGGCTAAACTTCCTTCCCACAGCTTAGTAGGATCAATTAAATGGGGCACTCCTTTGGCAGGAGCTATAACCTTGGCAGACGGGAATCGTTCTAAAAATGGGGCCAATCCCCCGGCGTGGTCAATATGGATATGAGTCAGCCAAACATAGTCGACTTTATGAATTCCCTTTTTATGTAATTGGGCGATTAATGAATCGATTGAAGCTTTAGGACCGACATCCACCACGATGGTTGGGTCTCCCTGGATAACCCAAGCCCTGATAAATTTTTCCCATCCCTGTATCTTCTGGGGGAGTTCAATAAAAAAAGGGGGAGATGAAGAAGGTGTTGCCATTATTTAGGCAGGGTCTTCCGGTAAAATTCGAGATATTTGACGAGTTCCCGTTTCATCTCTTTTCGTTCCGTCACCTGATGAATGCCACGGATATCGAAAAAATAATCCTGGTGCTGATAAATAAGACCCGATAGTTGCTGGAGTGAATTGGATCGAATCAGGCTTTCATCGACTTCAAATCCCCTGGATTCCATAACCCGGGGTCCGGTAAAGATCACCAGTGCATTGGGTTCGGCCAGGATAACGTCTCCCAAGGAGGCATAGCTGGCAATGGCCCCACCGGTTGAAGGATCGCCCAGGATGGAAATAAACGGCAGGCCGTGGCGCTTCAACCGATTGATGGCGGCGATGGTCTTTACCATTTGCATCAAGGCCAGGATCCCTTCGTATAACCGTGCCCCGCCGGAACAACAGAGACTGATAAAAGGCAATTTTTTTTCAATGGCCAGATCAACCGCGCGATTGAACTTTTCCCCAAAGGCCACGCCCATAGATCCGCCGCTGAAATAAAATTCTGAAATGGCCAGTATAACCGGCTGGCCGAAAATCAGGGCTTCTCCGGTAACCAGGGATTCATTAAAATGAGAACGTTGTTTGTCTAGAAATTCCCGGTAATAGTTGGTTATCGATTGGTTGTCCAAAAAATTGTACACCGTCAAGTTTCGGTTTGTTTCAAAGAAACTATCCGGATCAGTGAGGCATTCTATCCAGCCGCCGGCATCCAGGATGTGCTGTCGGTTGCAATAAGGGCACACCTGAAAATTTTTCAAGTACTCTTCAAGCTTTATTAATCGGCCGCAACCCCCTGAAGATTTTGGGCTTCGTTCCTGGCCGCAGCGGATATACTCCTGATTGAGTTCCAACGGTTCTCTGCCGTCATAGTCGTCGGGGATTTGAGTTTGACTGTTATAAGTGACCAATTGGATATCCGACGGGACCTTGTAAAAAAAATTCTTGATCGGTTTTTCCAAAAGCTGTTTCAATTCATGGAGTTTTCCATGGTGAAGGGGTAATCCATAGGCCAAGGCCCTCTTTTCCCGGTGTTCCAAGAGAGTTTTAATCTTGGTATGGAAAAGTTCTCGAAAGGATTTTTGAAGATAATGTTCAATCGGTGCGGCAAAACCTTTCAGGTCTTTAATGTCTTCGGGAACGGACAGGACCTGATCGATAACCCTCAATTTTTTAAGATCCTGGGCGGTAGGTTTGGAGATCAGGAGGGCCTCCCGGATCCTTGAGTCGTCTCGAAATATTATCGAAGCCATGGATTCAGGGGGAGCAGTGGCATATAAGGCATCTTCTAACTGGGCCCGGCGATCAGTTACCTGAAGAGCCAGGGCCCCTCCGCTTCCTCCTTCACCGATGACCACGGAGATCGTCCGGATCGGGATGGTTAAGAATTCATAAATCAGATGACTGATAAAATAGGCTTGGAACCGTCGAGCCGAGGTCATGGAAATATCGGCTCCATAGGTATCGATCAGACAAAGTATAACCAGTTCATTAGGATCCATGGTTCGGGCCTGTTTTAATATCCCCAGGATTTGGGAATGTTCATCCGCGGACAACATGCCCAGGTTGAGCTTCTTGGCGTTCTTGGGATCCCGCAATTTTTCCAGGGTAGGTTTTTCCTGACCGATGACCAGGACCCTCTTGTCGAGATATTTGGCCTCGCCGCAGATCAAGGATTCCCCGGTCGGAGAAAAAGGTTTAAAATGGGTGAAGAGGGTTTGAATGAGGGGTGAAGATCTTGGACGTAACGGATTCCGGGTCCGGCGTTTAAAAATTTCGACTATATCTTCCTCTTTCATTGAAATACCCTTTCAGATTTGTTGATATAAATGTTTTACTTATATCTAACAATAACCGATTAAGTCAAGAATAAAGGGAACCGCCTCTTTGATCCAAAAATTCCTTGCATCATTTATTTCTTCTGAATATAATAAAAAGCAATGGTGAGTGTAGCTCAGTTGGTTAGAGCACCAGGTTGTGGCCCTGGGGGTCGAGGGTTCGAGTCCCTTCACTCACCCCATTTTTTTGATCCGGACTCAAAAGGACATTAAACCATAGAAATGGACAGCCTTTTAACGACAGGCGATCAGGATATAAGGCCAGTCGTCATTTATTTTCCAACCCCAAACCCATTTTCCCTGTTTATCCCTATTGATTTTTTTGTGAGACGGCAAGTTTTATGACTATTTCGCCACCCTTGTTTTCCAATCACCAATGGGAATCGATCCGGAAACTGGTTCAAGAAGAAATGAACTTGTCACTACCCAGCCACGGCTGGGATCATGTCAAACGGGTCTATGAGCTTTGTCTCAAAATAGGAAAGAAGGAAAAGGCCGATTTGACGATCTTGGCATTGGCAGCCCTACTGCACGACATCGGTAGAAAAGAAGAGCAGGCCTCCAAAGGAAAAATCTGTCATGCCCAGGCCGGGGCTAAAAAAGCAGAGAGAATTTTGTTCAAACTTGGTCTCCCTGATCCCATTAAAAAAGAGGTCCTTCATTGTATCCAAAGTCACCGTTTCCGGGGGGAAAAGGTCCCCAATTCATTGGAAGCGAAGATTCTTTTCGATGCCGACAAATTGGACTCCATAGGGGCCGTGGGTGTCGGCCGGGCCTTTCTTTTTGCCGGGGAAGTCGGGGCCAGGCTTCACAATTCCCATCAGGACCTTTCCAAAACCGTTTCCTACAGCCGGGAAGATACTGCTTATCGTGAGTTCCAAGTTAAATTAATCAAGATCAAAGATCGAATGCTGACCTCTTCGGGAAAATCCTTGGCCGAAGGTCGGCATCGTTTTATGGTTCGATATTTTAAAAGATTGGATGCCGAAGTAAAAGGGTTAAGGTAAGCCATTTCATTGATAATGTCATAGGAGGATTATTTGAATCGCACCATTTTCCTGGATCGGGACGGAGTCATTAACGAAGATCGGGTGGATTATATAAAAAGCTGGGAGGAATTCCGGTTTATCAAAGGGGTCCGCCAGGCTTTAAAACAAATTAATAAAGCCGGGATTACTGTGATAGTGATCACCAATCAATCGGTTATTGGTCGGGGAATAATCACTGAAACTGAGTTGTCGGTTATTCACGACCGTATGCTTAAAGAAGTAAAAAAATCAGGCGGCCGGATTTTAAAAATATATTATTGTCCCCATCACCCGGATGACCACTGCCGGTGCCGGAAGCCCAGAATTGGATTATTGAAAAAGGCGGCCAAAGAACTGGATTTGGATTTGACGAAATGTGTATTTATCGGAGACAGCCTAAAAGATATTCAGGCAGGAAAACGAGCAGGGTGTAGAACTGTCCTAGTTCAAACCGGGCAGGGAAAGGAGTCTCTGCAAAAGCTACTATCCGGAACAACCAAAATTAAACCGGATTGGGTCTGTGACAATCTGGCTTCGGCAATCCCCATTATACTTGACTATTTCAGAGAGACCCATAATTAATGCGGGTAAGGAAAGAGGATCGGATCTGGAGGAGAATTATCTCTTGCCGAGAAACCGCCCAGGATCACCATTTGGATTTAAAAAAAATGCGCCTTCGTGGGCGTTACTTTGAAGGACCTGGAGGCGGGAAAGGGTGTGGGCTTTTGAATCATTTTGGTTCAAACCGGACAAGGCCGGGAAACATTGAAAAAGCAATTTCAAATGGACAACCCCGGCAGCAACTTCTGGATTACCAGGAATTTGTTCCGAAGCGTTGATCTGATCATCCGGCTTATGAATTCTACCTTCCAGTACACCTGAGAAAAACAAATGGGTTGAGGTTTCAATAATAAAAAACCGTCTACGAGTCTCTTGGCCCTCACAAAAGGAAAAGAGACCCATAGACGGTTTTTCTTTAAGACCTTTAGAAATTAATTATTCTATTACGGAGTATGAGTTAATACCCCATTTGCATCCATGGCATAAGTTACATTCCCAGAGGCATGTGTAGAGGTGAGGGCAAAACCTGCCTGTGTACCGCCAGTGACTGTAACCGTTACTCCCGTTGTGGGGTTATACCCGTTGGTTTGAAGTAAAGGAAGGGTTACCGTACCGGTCGGGTTGTCTCCAAAATAGGCTTGACCTGCCGTATAGGCATTTTTGAGGTCCGACAGGGCGGCGGCATTATAAGCTCTTACTCGATATTGCGAAAACTGAGGGATAGCGATGGCCGCCAGGATGCCGATGATGGCGATGACGATCAACAGTTCAACCAGGGTAAAACCTTTTTGATTTCTCTTTTTAGTCAATTTTTTCATCATGATCATTTCTCCTTTTTTCTTTTTAATGTCTAATGTAAAATAAAAATTTTCTTTAATTATAATCCCTCTCACCATTGAGTCTTCGGATAACCACCTCCTTGCATGATTTTTCAGGATGGCTTATTTTTCATTTTTATCATCTTATCGCCTTTTTAATTATGCAAGATGGATACCAAAAATGATTATAATTAGCAAAAAGAATAATTAACAATATCAATTAATTAAAGATATTGGGGAAGAAGAGATTAAAGCGGACAAGTTTCTTTGACAAAAATTGTCTGGAAAGGACAAAAAGGTGTTAAAAACAGGATGCCCACAGAACTAATGGCTTGGTCACGATGGTCCCTTTAATAATTTCCATTTATTTTTTTTTGCTAAGCGTTTCTCCAAGCTCCTTTGATCTATTGGTGGCGGCCTCGACGGCATCCATCAAAATGCCGTGCAGCCCGGCTTTTTCCAGGACATGAAGGCCATGAATCGTGGTCCCTCCAGGGGAAGTGACCATTTCTTTGAGTTGGCTGAGAGGCCAATCCATTTTGCGGGCCATTTGACTTGCCCCCCAGACTGTCTGGATAGCCAACTTTAAGGCCACTGAACGGGCTAGGCCCATTTTTATACCACCTTCGGTCAAACCTTCTATGATCGTGAAGACATAAGCCGGTCCGCTTCCTGAAAGGCCTGTTACGGCATCAAGTTGAGATTCTTCCACCCTCACCGTTTCCCCGATGGCCTTAAATATGGATTCGGCCAGGGCCAGATCTTTTTCATTGGCCACGTCGTTTTTTGACAGGGCGCTGATACCCGATAAGACCAGGGCCGGGGTATTGGGCATGACCCTGATGATCTTTGGGACTTTGGGAAAGAAGCCGCTCAGATAATTCATCGGAACTCCGGCGGCAATGGAAATAAGGACTTTTTCCGGTGACCAGATGGGAGCCAGAGCGGATAAAGCTTTTTCGACGTTTTGCGGTTTGACCGCCAGTATTACCGCCTTTGAAGATCGTATAACCTGGGGGGTGTCCTTGATAGCTCTGACTCCGTATTTCTTTTTTAAGTAGGACAGCCGTTCCTCGATAATATCGCAAACCCAGCAATCGGCAGGGATAATGGTTTTACTGCTCAACAGGCCCTGGATCAGGGCCTCGGCCATATTGCCGCCGCCGATAAAACCCACAGGAATTTTCAGTTTCATTGTTTATCCTTCCGTTAAAAATTCATTTTTATATATGTCAAATAAGGTCATCAAAAAAGAAAGGACGATAGGTCCCAAAATAAATCCAAGAAAACCAAAATAGATCAGTCCACCCAAAATACTTAGAAAAGTGAGCAATGGGTGCAGATTGGCCGCCCCTTTAAGCAGCATGGGGCGAAGGACATTATCGGCACCGGATATAATCAGGGTTCCCCATAGGGCCAGGCCCAAGGCCAGCCAAAAGGAAGAAGTAAAAGCCAGATAAAGGGCTGCCGGTATCCAGATGATACTGGTTCCAATTAGAGGGATAACCGAACTGAAGACCATACACACACCCCAAAAGGCCGACGATGGGATGCTGAAAATCCAAAAGCCTATGCCCCCCAATAATCCTTGAGTCAAGGCGACAATAATGGAGCCTTTTAAAGTGGCTTTGGTGGTTCGTTCCAATTGAAGAATAATCCTGTCGTGATGGGTGACTTCCAGCGGGCTGAGCACTTTAATCTCATGTAGAAATTTTTCCCCATCGATCAACAGAAAAAAGCTGATGAACAAGACAATAATCAGATCAAAAAGGGTTCCGGCCACCCCTTTGGCCAGGGAGGTCATTTCGGTATAGATGAATTCCGAAAAAGTGGTCAGGAGTTTCCCCACATATTCCTCAAGACGCAGTGATTGAATATCGATGAGCCAACGATCAAAAAAAAGGTTGAAATAGACTAATTTCAGATCGATTGCTTTTTTAATGGATCCGTCCTGAAGACCCTTGGATATTTTTTCATATAACTCCAGAGATTGACTGGTAACGACACCGGATAATAAGGAAACCGGGATAAGAAAGGCCAGTAACACAATAAGGATAGTCAGTAAAGCCGAAAGAATTTTCCAGCCTTTAAAAAGCTTAAGAAATTTTTTGTAGAGTGGATAGAAGATCATGGCTATCACGGTGGCAACAAAGAGGTCTGTCAGGAAAGGACGGATAACCAGATAGAACAGGTACAGGACCCCGAGAAGAAAGGCTATGAAAACGTAATTGGAGAAAGGTGTTGAGGAATCCTCATTTCTTTTAAAATAGGGCCGGCTCATAGCTTCACTTTTTTTAAAGAATAGTTAAATTCCCTTATAGCCTATTCAAACCTTCTATTGCAACCGGAAATATTGCCCCTCGGCAGGTTGCTGAAACCAGGTCCCGCCCCGAAGGGGTGGGCGTGAGACAAGATGTGGGGCGAAAAAAAAGGCCCATCTATCCCGCCAACGGCGGGATTGCCCTTATCCTTGGCAGGCTTATTGCGACGTACTTCTATCTACGCCTCATTTCTCGGGATTGCGGGCGCCTTGTATCTGGACGTTTTTGAGCAACCTGGGAAAAAGAGCTTTTCTTTATCCTGTTTGGATGTGAACAGCAAACCATATCCCCGTAGATTTTTTGGGTAGATTACTCAGGATGGAAAAAAGGTAGGAAATGGCTTATAGTGGATTCTATGAACCCCGTATTCCATCCCCAATTGGTTAACGGCCCCCTAGGAGATCCGGCCCTTTACATTGACATGAAATTTGCCCAACGGGCCATCCTGTTCGATCTCAGGGAAATTCGCTCCTTGACGCCGCGTAAAATTTTAAAGATTTCCCATGTCTTTATCTCCCATACCCATATGGATCATTTCATCGGGTTCGATCATCTTCTCCGGATCTGTTTGGGCAGACACAAGGTAGTGAATTTGTATGGTCCGCCTAATTTTTTGGATCAGTTGAATAATAAAATCTCGGCCTATACCTGGAATCTGGTCGAAAACTATTCCGATTCTATGAATCTGATAGTTCATGAAGTCCTTCCCGATCGCATAAAAACAGCCCGATTAAAGTCTTCCGCGGGCTTCAAAATAGAACCAGATCAGGAGGTCAAATCTTTTAACGGGATTCTTCATGAAGAAATATCTTTTTTAGTCCGGGCCGTTTTTTTAGACCATAAAATTCCCTGCTTGGCCTTTGCCTTAGAAGAGAAATTTCATCTTAATATCATGAAGACCGAACTGGATAAAATGGGCCTGATCAAAGGACCCTGGTTGCGGGAACTTAAGGAAGCCGTCTGGAGAGGAGAAAACGAAAAGTTTCCTATTCGGACCTTCGGATATATAAATGGGAAGTTGAAGGAACAGGTATTCTCCCTGGGAACCTTACAAAACCACATCCTTAAGATCACGCCCGGTCAAAAAATCGGCTATGTGGTGGATACTATTTATAACCAAGATACTCAAGAAGCTATAAAGACCCTGGTGACCGGTGCTGATCATCTCTTCATCGAAACAGCCTTCCTGGAGGAAGACGGCCAACGGGCAAAGGAGAAATACCATCTAACTGCCGAGCAGGCGGGGACCATTGCTGGCCGGGCCGAGGTAAAGCAGATGATCCCCTTTCATGTTTCTCCCAAATACAGTTTGGAACCAAACCGGGTTTTTCAGGAAGCGCATTCGGCCTTCCGGAAAACCTAACTGCCTGTGAAGAAAAAACTATGGTGAAGGCGCTGATTTTGATATAAAAGAAGCAGGAGGATTAACTATGGAAGAGGATCACCGCCCCTGGGGATATTATCAAGTCCTGGCCGATGAACCCGATCATAAGGTCAAACGGATCGTGGTTTATCCCGGGAAACGCTTGAGTCTCCAAAGGCACGGGCTTAGAGAAGAACACTGGTATATACTCTCCGGACAGGCCCTGGTAACCAGGAACCAGGATAAAATTCAGCTAAAAAAAGGTGAGGCTGTTGATATTCCCCAAGGGGCCGTTCACCGGATTGAAAATATCGGTTCGAGTAACGTGACTTTCATCGAAGTTCAGTCCGGGGAATATTTTGGGGAGGACGATATCGAGCGGCTCGAGGATGATTTCGGTCGGAGTTAGGAATATGGAAATCATAGATCAAGAATACCTTAAACCCACGACGATTATCGACAGCGATCATCCTACCATTGTTGAATTCGCTCAAAAGGCTATCGGCAGGAGCCGGGATTTTGTCGATCAGGCTGTAAAAATCTATCTGGCCGTCAGGGATGGGATTCGTTATGATCCCTATTGTCCCTTTTATCGCCCTGAACACTATCGGGCCAGTAATGTTCTGAAAATCGGGCGGGGATATTGTGTCTGCAAAGCCTCTTTGTTATGTGCCCTGGGCAGGAATTTGGGAATCCCATCCAGAGTAGGGTTTGCCACGGTTCGCAACCATCTGGCCACCAAGCAGTTGTTGGAACGTCAAGGGTCCGACCTTTTCGTTTACCATGGTTATACGGACTTTTTCCTGAATGGAAAATGGGTCAAGGCCACTCCGGCCTTTAATAAGGAATTGTGCCAACGTCATAAAGTCGCCCCTTTGGAATTCAACGGTCTGGAAGACTCGGTTTTTCAACCTTATAATTCAGACAACCATCTTTATATGGAGTATACGGAATTTTTAGGAACCTATGCCGATATTCCGGTTGATATCATCATGGCCGGTTGGGAAAAGGCTTACGGTCGAGAAAGGGTCCAGGCTTGGATTAGAGAGCTTGAAGAGGCCCAAGGAAAAACGATCTGGAATTTTTATCAAGAAGAGGTCATTTAGATAACTGAAATATAGCCATTCAGGAGGAATGATGTCAAAAAATGGATTAATGGAAACTCAGTTTGACGGTCTGAAACTGGTCAACCGGGGGAAAGTCCGCGATATCTATGACCTTGGAGAACACCTTTTGATCGTGGCCACGGACCGAATCTCGGCTTTCGATGTGGTCATGCCCAATCCCATTCCAGAGAAGGGGGTTATTCTTACCCAGATATCAAAATTCTGGTTTAAAATTATGGAATCCATTATCCCGCATCATTTGGTTTCCGCCGAGGTTAAAGACTTTCCGCAAGTCTGCCGGCCCTATGAAGCCGTATTAAAAGATAGGAGTATGTTGGTCAAGAAAGCCAAACCCTTGCCAATAGAATGTGTTGTCCGAGGCTATCTTTCCGGTTCGGGCTGGAAGGAGTATCAAAGCACAGGACAGATTTGCGGCATTACGCTACCGGCGAAGTTACAGGAATCAGAACGATTAAAAACATCTATCTTCACTCCTTCCACCAAAGCTGAAATCGGTACCCATGATGAAAATGTAACCATGCAAGAAGTACGAAAACGGTTAGGAGATGATTTGGCTGATTTTTTAGCCCAAACCAGTCTGGCCATTTATGAAAAAGCCAGGCTTTTGGGGGAACAAAAGGGTATCATCATTGCCGACACCAAATTTGAATTTGGAATTTTTAATGACCGGGTTATTCTGATCGATGAGGTCCTGACCCCGGATTCTTCCCGGTTTTGGCCCAAAGATCAGTATAAACCCGGTGGGCCCCAAAACAGCTTTGATAAACAGTTCTTACGGAATTACCTCGAATCTCTTCGGTGGGACAAAAAACCACCGGCTCCGGCGTTACCAGTCGAAGTTATCCAAAAAACCAAGGCCAAGTATGAAGAGGCCTTAAGGATACTGACGGGTTAATACGAAAAGTAAAGTTAGGAGTTTAGAGTTCTTAAGTTCGGGGAAACAGCTCAAAGCCTGAAGCAGGGGAAAAATTTGGAGTTCGCTGTAAAAAGTTTTTGCTTCGAACTCTGAACTACCTGCCTGCCCGCAGGCTTCGAACTACCTACGGCTTTGGATAAACCGGCTGACCGACCGGTCAAAGGTCTTCTCCACGGCCTCCGAAAAATAACAGGCCGGCAGTTCGCTGTTGCGGCGATGATAATGGATACATTGACAACATAATCCTTTTCGTTCACAAGGATCATAACTGCAATTGCAACGTTTTTCGTTTTCTTCGACGTTCGGACATCTTTCACGCATGGCGTCGTATGTGGCCATTTAAAAAACCTCCAAGGTTTGTCGTAGCAAAGATAAGTCATGGTACCTTATTTAGAATTACCTGTCCAGGATAGTCAAGAATTTTTTTGTTTTGATTTACCCACCAAGCCTTTACCTGAAACAGGCAAAATATTGGTTACTGGAGCCTCGGGCTACATAGGAGGTCGGCTGGTTTCTGAATTATTGGCCAGGGGATATCTGGTCAGAGTGATGGTCCGGGGTGCTCCGGCCTCGAATCAAAGTCTCTGGCCGGAGGCTGAAATGGTCATTGCCGATGCCAAGAATCTTGAGCAGCTCCGACAGGCCTTTGAAGGCATTGATACGACTTACTATTTGATTCATTCCCTGCGTCTTGGTCCCAGGGAGTTTCAACTGGCCGATATTCAGGCAGCTTCTGCCTTTAGAACAGTTGCCGAGGAAAAAGGGATAAAAAGAATCATTTACCTGGGTGGCCTTGGGGACATCCGGAATCCCCTTTCCCCCCATCTTCGCGGTCGATTGGCCGTGGCGGAAGCATTACGGAAAGGAAGAACGCCTTTAACCGTCTTGAGAGCGGCTATCATCATTGGCTCGGGAAGTGCTTCTTACGAGATCATTCAACACCTGGTTAAAAAATTGCCGATAATTTTTGTCCCTCGTTGGGCAAAAAATCGCTGCCAGCCCATTGGTATCCGCGATGTCATCAAATATCTGGTCGGTTGTTTAGAGGTGCCTGCAACTTCCGGGAGAGATTTTGATATCGGAGGGCCGGATATTTTGACTTATGAGCAACTGCTTAAAGTCCTTGCCAGGATTCTTCATTCCAAGACCATTTTCATTCCAACCTTTTTCTCCTATTTGCGATTTTACACTTACTTGGTCAGCTTACTCACCCCTGTTCCCAATACGATAACCAAATGTTTGATGGAAAGCTTAAAAAACGAAGTCATCGTTCAGGATGATTCAATTAAAAAATTGGTTCCTTTTGAACAGATTTCATACAGAGAAGCCATCATCAGGGCCATGTCACGCGAGGAACAGGATCGGGTGCATACCCGCTGGTCCGATGCCTATCCTCCAGCCCATGTCCTGGCCCTAAAGCTACACGAGCTTCACGGGCAAGTGGCCTATACCGCCCGATATTCTTTGCCCACCGTAAAAGAATCTTCCTCTATTTTTCAGTCGATCTGCAGAATCGGAGGCAAAGAGGGTTGGTTTCACAGTAATTGGATCTGGAGAATTAGGGGATTGCTGGATCGAATCTTACTCGGGGTAGGGTCGATTCGAGGGAGAAAAAGTCCTTTTTCTTTGAAGATCAATGAGGTGGTTGACTTCTGGCGGGTTGAAGATCTTATACAGGACGAAAGACTTCTTTTGCGGGCCGAGATGAAATTACCGGGGAAGGCCTGGCTTGAATTTCAAATTCGAGATGAAGGGGAACAGAGAAGATTATCGGTGGTCACTTATTATGACACGTATACCCTATTCGGGAAATTCTATTGGTATATCTTTCTGCCTTTTCATCATTTTATTTTCAGAAACCTTATTGTGGCCATTGAAAAAAGGAGCTGAAAAACAACTAAAACGGTTTGAAGTTTTTATTTTTCAATCTGATCCGTCGGAGCTGAAGGGCTGATTAAGTCCCGTCGACAGATGATGGATACTGGATACTGGATTTATATCAAGTCTCCAGTATCAGTTTTTGGTTTTATCCAGTATCGTTCTGTAAGAGCTATTGACTCCGAGATAATAATATATTAGGGATAATTTCGTAGATGGCAGAGTCTAAGAATCAAAAAACCTTAAACCGAGACCGAAAAAGGTCATTTTAGAATCAACGGCTGATTTTCGTTTCCTCCAGGATTTTTTTCATCATGCAAATATTGTCGGTGTGACCGGTGCGGCAAGCCGTGACTTTGCCTCTGATCGGCCGGTTGAGCAGATAGAAATCTCCGATCAGATCCAGGATTTTGTGACGGGCAAATTCATCTGGAAACCGGAGTTCGGTATTGATAATTTTTTCATCATCGACCATGATGACATTTTTGATCCAGCCTCCTTCTCCCAAACCTAGGCGGTCTAACATCTCCAAGTCCTTGAGGAAACCAAAGGTCCGAGCCGGTGCGATATTTTTCTTAAATTCTGCCGGACTATCCAGAGTGAAATCAAACGTCTGCTGCCCAATGGGCGGGGGATAATCCAGGAAATAACTGACGGAAAACACCTCGGCCGGCTCAATGACCAGAGATTTTTCCCCATTGCTTATCTCCAACCGCCGGTCGATAATCAGTTCTTCCGCCCTTTCTTCCTGTTCCTCCACCCCGGCCTCTTCAATCAACCTACAGAACTCCAGGGCCGACCCGTCCATGACCGGAACCTCTTGAATCATTTTCACCATCAGGTTCGTGATCCGGTAGGCATGAAACACGGCCATGAGGTGTTCGATGGTTTTGGCGACGGCCATCCCTTTTTTCAGTGAAGTGGCCATTTCCGTGGTCTGAACATAGTCGACGTGCAAGGGAACAAAATCATCGGAAGAAACGTTTCCAAAGAGAATCCCCCGGTTTGGGGGAAGGGGCTGTAACAGCAAGCCGGTTTTCATGCCGGAATGGAGTCCAGTCCCGTAAAGGACCTTACTTTTTGTAAGGGTTCGCTGAAGAGGGGAAAAACCTTCTTTTCCCTTGGTCGTTTTTTTTATTAAAAAGGCGGATTCCTGAATAGAGGAGAGTGGAAGTCCGTCGATGTCTTCATAGGAGTTTTCGAAAGATTTTAATCTTTTTGTGAGGGGATTTTCCTTGGTGTCGATTTCCACGGACTTTTGGATCGATAGAAGATCTTCCTGGTAACTGATGGCCCTGAAAACCGTTTTAAGAAGAAGGTCTATGGACAGGGGTTTTTCAATAAAATCAAAGGCGCCAAGTTTTACAGCGGCCATGGCCGTGGATATCGTAGCATGGCCGGAGATCATAATCACCAGGCAATCCGGGGCAATCCATTTCATCCGCTTCAAAACCTCGATCCCATCCATCCCCGGCATCCAGATGTCAAGGAGCGTTACCAGGGGAAGTTCCTGTCTGAAAAGATCGATAGCCTCCTCACCGTTTTTGGCTGGGATGACGTCAAACCCTTCATCTTCAAGAACCCCGGTGATGGATTTAACAATTCTCTCTTCGTCATCCACAATGAGGATCTTTTTCTCCATGAAACCCCCCTTCCATGAGTCATGGTCATGGGTTATGCAGTATCCTGCGCCACAAGTTCTGGCGACAGGAAAGCGATATCTTTGGTTGGTTGCTACTCGTGTCGGATCATAACGAAATTTATCAGCTTAGTCAATAAAGACCTCAAGGTCGAATATTTTCAATGGGTAGTTTCAGAACAGAGATCCTTCAAAAGGGGAAGCCTTTTTTCTTCTTGACCCTTATTGGCCCCGTATTTTATAGTCATTCATCAAAAAAGTTTTTCTTAGGTGGTTTCTTTAATAAGGCAGGTTTTTTTATCACTAACACTACCTCATAATAATACCAATGTAGTGAGAGCTTTGAAAAATGTTCAATTTTGTTCAAGGTCAAGAAAGACAAAAATTTTAACCACAGGAAAACATTTAGTATTTTGAGGATTAAAATTTGAGTCTGACTCAGAGATTGGGCAAAAGGGGACGTTTTTCAAAGGTCTCGTAATAAAGGAGGTTGACATTATGGATACCCTCTTGAACATTCTTGATTCATGCCGGACAGGTTGGAAAGAAAAGAAATATGTTAAAGACTTTATCGCCATTCTCAGGGAAAAGGTCATCCCCAGCTATCCTTTGCTTGAATCAAAAATAGAAAACCACAAAGCCGTCTTTCCGAAGGAGTGGGGCCAGTTGATTTCCGCCTTGAAAGAGGCGAATATTTTCGAACAATTTGTGCCCGTTGAGTATGGAGGACGAAAAACCTCCGAGTTGGAAATCTACTGTTTGATGGAACTTTTGGGTTATGCCTCTCCGGGGATAGGTATCATCTTCGTTTCCCACGGACGGGCCATTGATATCGTCTGCCGGGGAAATCAATCTCAAAAGGAAAAATATCTTCCCAGGATGGCCGAGGGACATTTAGGGGCTATAGCTATGACGGAAGAAAAGGCCGGGTCCGATGCCAGTGCGATCGGGCTTATGGCCAGGGAAGCAGATCATCATTACCTGCTGAACGGCCAGAAAATTTTTATCTCCAACAGCGGCTTGGCCGAGATATATACCGTTCTGGTCAACACCAAGGGGATCAAGGGTCCGCGCTCCTTAAGCTTATTTATTGTTGAAAGTCAAACTCCGGGTTTCTCGATAGAAGGACTGCCCGAAAAAGATGGGTTAAAAGTCTTACCTACAGGACGTCTTATTTTTAAAGATGCGCCCGTCCCTTTGAAAAACATGGTCGGAGAGGAAGGGGGGGGACTTTTTCTAACCCTTGGGGTCATCGACCAGGGGAGAATTCATATCGCCGGTATCTGTTGTGGACTGGCTTAT